>CAKQOW010000105.1 GCA_934256595.1 uncultured Clostridia bacterium | reverse complement strand
AGTTGCGTAACACCGCAGCCAACGCAGTAGTGGTTGAAGCAGGAAGCTCCGACTTCTATAAGTCGGAGTAGTTCACAGCGGATTATGGCCTCTTGCGGTACAATCGTGCAGGAGGCATGTATCTGCTTTAGCAGAAGCAGCCGTTCAAATGACGGTGTTATATGGCAGAAGAGTTCTGAATATGATAAAGCTTATTCAGGGATGTTACTGTACAGGTGAATATTCAGGTACTGTAAATTATCGTGAGGGTAAGATATAATATACATAGAACTTTTCAGGGAGGTAAATTAAATGGTACTTAAAACAAAAAAAGTATTGGCACTTATAGTTTCAATATGTATGCTGGCAGCTTTTGTCCCTGCTGCTGCAGTATATGCAGAGGAAACTGAGGCTCCTGTTGTTAACATAACTGTTGATGGCAAGCCCTTTGAAGATATAGGAGCCGGCGGAGAAATCATAATAGGAGATAAAGACATCAATGAAGCTGATATAAGAATTGTGTCTGTGAACGGACATCAGCTTGAAAATGTAGGGACCAAATCAGGAGTTCTTGACAGTCAGGGACGTACGGTGCTTGAGTTTAATGCTGTCAAAGCAGGTGATGGTGTATGGCGTGTCAGATTATGTTATCATGCCATAGATGATCCTGTTGAAGCAAACAGGGCGTATGGATTTGACATAGTACAGATTTTATTTAAAAAATCAGCAGATGCTGCAGAACAGAAACCGGCAGTACCAAAGATCGCAAAGATTAAAAATTTAAAGGTCAGGGCTCAGACAAAGGCTTTGAAGCTAAGCTGGAACAAGGTGGACTGTACCGGGTACAAGGTGCAGTATTCAACAAAATCAAACTTCAGCAAGGCTAAAACCATTACGATCAGGGAAAACACCTGCACTGTAAAAAACCTCAAAAAAGGCACAAAATACTATATCAGAGTATGTGCATACAAGACATATGATGACGGTCTGGGAAATTTAAAAACTGTTAAGAGCAGCTGGGTTAAGAGTAACGGTAAATCAAAATAGAGAATATCAGTAATAAACAAGACAGTGAGTAAGAATTAATAGGAAATGCCCTTCGGTGAAAGATGAAGGGCATTTTTCAATCGGCTTATAACTTAATATATTCATCTCTGCCTGCGCCTACGGAAACGTAGGTGATTTTGCAGGCTACAGCTTTTTCGATATATGCGATATAGTCCTTAGCCGCCTGAGGGAGATCCTCATAGGTGCGGCACTTTGAAACATCGCCAAAGCCCGGCAGATATTCGATAACAGGCTTTGCGCGAAGCAGGCGCTGACCTGTAGGGAAAGCTGTGGTTTTAACTCCATCAATCTCATAGGCGGTGCATACAGGAATTTTGTCCATATATGACAGTACGTCAAGCTTTGTCAGAGCGATTTCTGTTGCTCCCTGCACTCTGACACCGTATTTTGAGGCAGGTATGTCGAAAGCTCCGACTCTGCGGGGTCTGCCGGTAGCAGCTCCGTATTCGCCTCCGGCTTTTCTGAGAGCCTCGGCTTCATCGCCTGACATTTCAACCGTAAACGGACCTTCGCCCACGCAGGTTGAATATGCTTTCATAATGCCCAGAGTGCCTGTCAGCGCAAGTCCGGGAACACCGGCTCCGACAGGAGCAAATGAGGCGAGAGTTGTTGATGAGGAAGTGTACGGATATATACCGAAATCGATATCCCTTAAGGCTCCAAGCTGCGCCTCAAACATTATATTCCTGCCCTCCGCTGCCGCCTGATAGAGATATTCGGATACATCTGTGAT
>CAKQOW010000104.1 GCA_934256595.1 uncultured Clostridia bacterium | reverse complement strand
TCCATTAAGAGGTTTGAAAGAAAGCTAAAGGCTAAGACAAAGAGAAACTGGTCAGTATCAATAGACCAGAGAATAGCAGAATTGAACCAGCTGATACGCGGGTGGATAAACAGTTTCAGAATGGGGAATATGAAAAGTACTCTTAGAAGAATCGATAAACACCTGCGAACCAGAATGAGAATTGTCATATGGAAACAATGGAAAACTTCGGCAAGGAGATACTGGGGCTTGCGAAAACTGGGAGCACCAGAGTGGATAGCAAGGAAATCTGTAGCTTTTGGAAACCACTATCAGGCTGTCGCGAAGACAACAGGTCTACACTACATAAGCAAGGAAATCCTCGCAAGACGAGGACTTCTGAGCTGTTTGGATTACTATTTGGATTGAACCGCCGTGTGCCGAACGGCACGCACGGTGGTGTGAGAGGGGCTACAGGTTAGCCCCTACTCGATTATAATATAGCTTTTTAGAAGAAACTATTTTGTTTTAAATCGAAAAGTGTTGGCAAGACAACAGAAATTAAAAAAACAAAGAGATAGAATATAGATGGATATAAATTTAATTTTTGTTGGAGGAAGAATATGAAAAAGAAAATATTATCATTAATCGTTTCAGTTGCAATGGTTATGACAGTATTTGCCGGAATGACAGTAACTGCAAGTGCAGACGATGCCGCAGCAACTACGGCATTTACAGTATATCTTCAAGGTGAAGACGGAACTCTTACAGCAGAAAAAGAGTACACCGCAGAGCAGTTTGCAGCACTTGCAGAAACAGGTTCGATCGGCGGCTTCTACTACAAGGGAGATGTATGGAACGGAATTACTTCAAACCAGTATGTAACAGTAGAAGCGCTTCTTGCAGATGCAGGCATTAACAAGGATTTCGTTACAGCGCTGTATGCAACAGAAGTAAAAGATGGAGCTGTTTCCACATATACTAAGAGTGAGTACAAAGCCTACCTTGCCGATCCTGCTTATCTTTACGGAGAAACTAAGGGCTCAGATACAGCATTTACAGGTGCGCCAACAGAGCAGCCTCTTGCAGTTTCAGTAACAGCAGCAAAAGGAACAGTTGCAGCAGAGCAGACTATTGCAGGCTATATGGCGGCAACAACATCAGCAGACACGTCATACAACATAATTGCAGGCTCATTAGCAGCAGATGATAATGCAGGAAAGAGACTTGCGCAGGGAATATCAGGACTAGCTGTAACAGTAGATAAGACTGCTATGGATACAGCGGCAGCCAAGGCTTTAAAGGTTAAGAACCTGACGGTTAAGGGTTCAAAGGCTAAGGCTACAGTTAAATACAAGAAAACCGCAGGCGCAGAAAAGTACAAGGTTACTTACTCAAAGAGCAAGAAATTCACAAAAGCAACAGTAAAATATACAACTAAGACTTCATACACATTAAAGCTTAAAAAAGGTACTTACTATGTAAAAGTTGCTGCAGGTAAAAAAGTAGACGGCAAGAACGTTTACGGTAAATACAGCGGATACAAGAAAGTAGTTGTTAAATAGTAATTGATTTATCTGAGGACAGGGTTTACATTTGCTGTAGATCCTGTTTTTGGTGAGGTGGATATGAATACAGAATTATGGAATAAATGCGTAGAATATCACGGTCATGTGTGCGGCGGTATAGCTCTTGGATATATGGCGGCCCTGTATGCCGGAGAGCTGCTTGATATTAAGAACGGAGATGATGTTCATATACTTGCAGCAACAGCTAAATGCCCGGTAGATGCGTTTCCGGTTATACTGGAATGCAGCAGAGAAAACGGCAGG
>CAKQOW010000103.1 GCA_934256595.1 uncultured Clostridia bacterium | reverse complement strand
AAAATATATAATATGACCGAGGCGGAGGCTGACAGATATTTTCGTGACCTGTGGCTGGTGGTCCACAGCATTGCCACTCTGATTGTAACCGGCTGCTGTCCGTATTCAGACAAAGAAATCGAAAATATTCTCACAGGCTTCAGCGTCAGCATATGCAAGTCAATCAAAGAAATCGAGGGCTTTGCCTCAGACAGCTTTGATAGAAATGATATTTTTAAAAGCCTGACAGAAGACAGATCAGAATAAAAGTATTTACTAAAAAATATAGAAATATTAAATAAACACTTGCTTGTAACGCAACGTAATATGATAAACTTACCGGAAAAAGAAAAAACCTTAGGCAGAAGGAGAAATTTATGCTTGATATTAAAAACCTGACCAAAATATACGGAGACAAAAAAGCTGTCGATGATCTGACACTGCATATAGCGCCGGGAGAAATCTGCGGATTTATAGGGCACAACGGCGCCGGCAAGACAACAACTCTCAAATCAGTGGCAGGAATACTGCAGTTTGATGAGGGGGAAATCACAATAGGCGGCAGATCCGTAAAAACAGAGCCTCTTGAATGTAAGAGACAGATTGCATATATTCCGGATAACCCCGATATTTATGAATTTATGACGGGAATACAGTACCTGAACTTTATCGCGGATATTTTCGGAATAAACGACACCGAGCGCAGGGAGCGGATAGAAAAATACGCGAAGCTTTTCGAGCTTACAGATGACCTGACAGCAGCGGTGGCTTCATATTCCCACGGAATGAAGCAGAAGCTTGCGATTATCTCGGCGTGGATACATAACCCGAAGCTTATTATTATGGACGAACCTTTTGTGGGCCTTGACCCTAAGGCAGCCCATCTGCTCAAGGAAATGATGAAAGAGGCCTGCAGTGAGGGCTGCGCCATATTCTTTTCAACCCATGTTCTTGAGGTGGCGGAGAAACTGTGCGATAAGGTTGCAGTTATAAAGGGCGGCAGACTCATACGCTCGGGAAGTATGGAAGAGGTAAAAGGCGACGACAGTCTTGAAGCCGTATTTCTGGAACTGGAGGCGGAGTAATGCTGAAGATTCTTGTAAAAAAACAGATGATGGAAATATTCCGGGGATATTTCTACGATACCAAAACCGGAAAGAACAGAGCCAGAGCCACGACCATAGCCTTTATAGTTGTTTTTATACTGCTTGTGGGCGGTCTGCTGGGCGGCATATTCACATGGCTTTCAACTCTGCTGTGCGGACCTTTCGTTGCAATAGATGCAGGCTGGCTGTATTTTGCGTTTATGATTTTAATAGCGACATTTCTGGGGGCTTTCGGCAGCATATTCAACACCTATGCGAGCCTTTATCTTGCAAAGGATAATGATCTGCTGCTGTCACTGCCTATTCCGGTTCATACGGTCATGGCGGCAAGACTCTGCACCGTATACCTGATGGGCCTTATATATTCAGCTGTAGTTATAATCCCGGCCGCAGTCGTGTACTGCGCGACTGCCGGAGTAACGGTAAAGTCGGTTATCGGCTCGGTATTTATAGTATTTTTAATATCCGTAATTGTCCTGATGCTTTCCTGCGTACTGGGCTATCTTGTGGCAGTTATAGGCCGCAGGCTCAAAAGCAAGAGTATTGTTACGGTGCTTGTTTCAATAGTATTTATCGGCGCGTATTATCTGCTGTGCATTAAATCCAGAGCCATTATAGCAGAGCTTACCCGGAACGCCGACTTCTATGAACAGAAGATCAGGACTTCTGCATATCCTCTGTATATGCTGGGAAAGGCGGCAGAGGGAAACCCTGCGGCAATCCTGATAGTGACA
>CAKQOW010000102.1 GCA_934256595.1 uncultured Clostridia bacterium | reverse complement strand
GTACCGCGGATTACCTTCGTTTATGGACAACATCCCATTCCATAACACTTAACGCACAATATTTACTCTACTTGAAACCTATGATAGCACATATTCATATCAATAGCAAGAAGTTTAAAATTTATCATTGACACATCTGTATCTACTGTATATATTATATATATACAGTTAAAGGCAGGTGAGTTATGAACATATTTATAAATAACAAATCAGGTACACCTATATATGATCAGATATATTCCCAGATAAAGTCACAGATAATTTCCGGGCAGATGGCGGAGGACACGATGCTGCCGTCTATCAGAAACCTTGCCAAGGGCCTTAGGATAAGCGTCATTACAACCAAGCGTGCCTATGAGGAGCTTGAAAAGGACGGATTTATATATACGGTTTCAGGCAAGGGCTGTTTTGTCGCCGCCAGAAATACGGAGCTTCTTAGGGAAGAAAACCTGAAAAAAATAGAGGGACATATTGAAGAAATACTTAAACTTGCAGCATCCTGCAATCTTACAAGACAGGATATTTCAGATATGACAGATATTCTTTGGGAGGATACAAAATGAATGCAATAGAAATCAAAGACCTGTGCAAGTCCTACGACGAATTTAATATCGACAAGCTGTCACTTACAGTTCCGCAAGGGTGCATCGTAGGGCTGATAGGTGAAAACGGCGCAGGCAAAAGCACCACAATAAACCTTATTCTTGACATAATACAAAAAGACAGCGGCAGCATCACTGTGCTTGGCAATGACAATACACAAAACACCGCCGCGCTCAAAGAGGATATAGGAGTTGTCCCTGACGAGCCGGGCTTTCCCGAATGTCTTACAGCGGCGCAGGTAAACAGTATTATGAAATATACTTTCAGAAGCTGGGACGAGACTGCATTTAACAATTACATCAGTATGCTCGATATACCCGCAGGCAAGCCTTTTAAGGATTTTTCAAGAGGTATGAAGATGAAGCTTTCCATAGCTGTCGCTATGTCACATAATGCAAAGCTCCTTATTTTAGATGAGCCTACCGGCGGTCTTGACCCTGTGGTTCGCGATGAGGTAATAGATATGTTCAATGAGTTTACAAGAGATGAAAACCATTCAATCCTCATATTCTCTCATATAGTAAGCGATCTCGAAAAAATATGCGACTATATCGCATTTATTCATAAGGGCAGGCTGCTGCTCTTCGAAGAAAAAGATGCCCTGCTTGACAGGCACTGTATAGTCCAGTGCAGCAGGGAGCAGTTTGACGCTCTGCCGGAGCAGGCTGTAAAGGGCGTTAAAAAAACACCCTTTGGCATTAATGCAATAGTCGAAAAGGAATATGTGCCGTCTGATATTCAGATGCTGCCTGTAACTATTGAGGAGCTGTTTGTTTTTATGGTAAAGGAGGCCTGAAATGAAAGGACTGATTTTAAAGGATTTATATATGATGAAAAAATACTGCAGGTCGATGCTGCTTATAACGGTTATATTTCTGGCGGCGGCAGTTGTTAACCCCGGCAGTCCGTTTTTTCTACTCTATCCCGCTGTCTTTGCGGGAATGATGCCTGTAACTCTGATATCCTACGATGAAAAGTTCCGCTGGAATTCATACTGCAGGGTTTTGCCCTATTCGGCAAAGCAGATTGTTTTTTCAAAATATCTGCTGATTATCCTGCTGACAGCGGCGCTGCTTGTTATATACAGCCTGCTTGCTGTCGCACTTTCAGCATCAGGCTCCAAAATAAATATGGAGCTTTTCACACTTTTATCTGTAATATTCATACTTTCGGTTGCAGGTCCGTCACTGATACTCCCCTTTATATTCAGATACGGAGTCGAAAAAGGCAGGATTGTTTTCTATATAGTAATCATACTGCTCTGCGCCCTGTCAGCCGGCATGTCTGCCATAGACGATGCTGCGCCTGATGCTTTGAGCGCAGGGGCTGCAAATATATTTATGATTGCAGCGGCAGTTATAGTATTTATCCTATCCTATCTGGTATCGCTGAAATGCTTTAAATCTAAAAATATATAATATTTTTAAAGGTGATGACATTTTGCGCCATCACCTTTTGATTTATTCAAGTCCTCTTTTCTTTAACATTCTGTTTTCCGCTGTTGAAAATACAAACTTGTCGATTATAATTCCGACAATTATTATCACTATCATTACTGCCATTACCTGATTGATATCGGCAAG
>CAKQOW010000101.1 GCA_934256595.1 uncultured Clostridia bacterium | reverse complement strand
AGAATGGAAGATGTAATGGGAACTATTGAAGAGGGCAAATATGCCAATCTGATAGTTTTAGACAAGAACCTGTTTGAAATACCGCTTACGGAAATCCACACAATAGACCCGCAGACAGTTATATTTGAGGGTAAGATTATCAAGGGAGAGACAGCTTGAGTAAGAAATATATATTGCCGACACCTGAGTTTGAAAAGCTGTTCACAGCAACCATAGAACTGGGAGATGAATATGTGCTTGGAGAAACAGGCAGGGGCTACAGTGAAATAACCCCTGTGACAGGAGGAAATGCCGCAGGCGTCATAAACGGCAGCATACTGCCCTTTGGAGGCGACTGGGGACTTCTGCACAGCGAAACCGTAAACCTGCTTGATACAAAATATATTATCAGGACAGATGATAATGCATATATTTCAGTCGAGTGCACAGGCATACTCGATATGGATTATGATACTATGGTGGCTGTAAGCGAGGGAAAGGATATGGACCCTGCAGAATACTATTTCAGGCACAGCATCAGATTTACCGCAGGAGATGAGAGATATCTCTGGCTCAACAGGATTGTGGCTTTTGGCGTTGCAATGATAACGTCTGATAATAATGTGTATACTGAGGTATACAGGCTGAAATAGGGATAAGTAAATAACGGGAATAAGGTAAAGACACTCCTGACGGGGTGTCTTTGCTTTGCAAAATCCGCTTGTTATTTACTAATAAAAAACATATAATAAAGGAAAAGAGAGGAGGTAGCCGGAATGTCAGTAAAACTGTTAGATGAATTGTTAAAGAAATTACGCTTTAATATTGAAGATGTTATAAAGTCTGATTTATCGGAAGTCATACTTTACGGCTCTTATGCAAGAGGCGATTTTGATGAAGAGTCCGATATTGATATTGCTGTGATTGTAGACAGCAGCAGAGAACTTCTTCGGAAGTATCATAAGGGATTGGTTGAAATTATGAGCAATGCAAGCCTTGAATACGATATTGTTGTCAATATTTCCTGCATACCTCTTAAAGACTTTGAAGAATACAAGGAAGTGCTCCCTTATTACAGAAACATTGACAGTGAAGGGGTGAGAATAGTTGCATAACGAGAAAAATAAAGCCCTTGCACTTTATAGACTGGATAGAGCAAAAGAACTTATAGCTGATGCCCGGAATTTATATAATACAGGAAGTTACAAAAGTGCAAACAACAGGGCATACTATTCGATTTTCCATGCTATGAGAGCAGTTCTTGCACTGGACGAGGTTGACTTCAAAAAACATTCAGGAGTTATTCAGTATTTTCAGAGGGAATATATTAAAACAGGAATTTTTGAAAAAAGCTGTTCCACCATAATTATGAGCGCCAGCGAGATTAGAAATGCCAGTGACTATGATGATTTTTATCTTGCTTCTGCTGAAGAGGCTCAGGAACAGATTGATAATGCTGTGACTTTTGCAGGCGCGATTGAAGAATACCTGAATAATGTAACTGATAAGTAAATAACGGTAATAAGGGAAAGGCACTCCTGATTGGGGTGTCTTTGCTGTTGAGGGAAGCATTGTCAATTTACATCTGAAAGCCTGCATGAAGCATAGTTTATGAGTACTTTAATATAGATCAGCAGAGGCTGAATAGCACAAACGGAAACTAAGTCTTGTGAAGGTTGTTCATTTGGCAACGTTTTTATATACCTTGTGCACATCAAGCCTGAATATGCTTTATTTATATATCATTTAGATGTAGAGTATAGTAAAGTTGATTGTATTTAAAAAAATATATGGAGGAAGAATGTGAAAGGACAAGTATTTGATATTCAGCATTATTGTATTCATGATGGCCCCGGAGTACGGGTAAATGTTTTTTTGAAAGGTTGTCCGCTAAAATGTCTGTGGTGTCAGAATCCTGAATCACAGAAGCTTCATAGTGAAATAATGCATAATTTTGATAAATGTATCGGTTGCGGCAAATGCATAACTGTCTGTCCTCATGGCGCAATAAATGCAGTAGAAAAAGATGGGGGAAGATTAATCACAACCGACAGAAGCAAATGCAACGTTTGTGGAAAGTGTGTGGAAGCATGCCAGGAAAATGCCAGAAATGTTGCAGGAAAACAGCTTTCCGTCAGTGAGGTCTTTGAAAAAGTAAACCAGGATAAAATCTTTTTCGGTAGTGAGGGAGGAATTACTGTGACCGGAGGAGAACCTTTAGTAC
>CAKQOW010000100.1 GCA_934256595.1 uncultured Clostridia bacterium | reverse complement strand
TGTCCGTTTTATCAGCAAATCGCTAACGCTCTTTGGATAAAAAGGCAACGTTTCACTCCAACTCACTTTGTTCGTTGGGTCAGGCCATAAAACACTTACCGCAGGCATCTGCCGACGGTACATATTCATTCAGCGTCTTGCAATGCTGCTGACATTTGAATCTGTCAATTCCGTCCTTTGAAATTGCTCCGCAAGGACAGGCTGCAATACATTCATCTGACGGTGTACCTTCATAAAGCGTTGCTTTTTTGATGCCTGCTATCATTGCCTCATATTCTTCCGGAGTACACATCTGCGGCTTTTCCTCATAAAGCACCTCATCGGTTATGATACCGGAAAATCTGCCGCCAAAGCCCTTGGCTGTCACAAACGAGCCTGCTGTTGAAAACTCTCCCATGCCTGCAAGATATGATGCAAGCTTGAATGACCATTCCTCCGCAGCCTTCTTTTCGTTCCAGTCAATAGGAGTATTCAGACAGGATACCAGTCTGCCCCTGCTTTCGAGGGTGTTTCTGATAGCTCTGTTTATTCTCATAATCAGCCCTGTGCCTTTTTTGTATGCTGTAAGCCACTGATCAGAAGTAGCTGTGCCGCCTCTGTTGCTCTCAACTATATCTTCTCTGTATGGAAGGAAAAACAGTACCAGTGTGTTTCCCGGCCTGTAAATCTCCGCAGGGTGCCTGCATATTCCCATTCTGAAAAATGTATCGAAAGCCGGATCCTTGGCATCGTGGTAAACTATGACAGGTTCCTGATACATTCCTGCGCAGTTGTTTTCTGCTTCGTATTCATCCATTGCTTTTCTGACATTGACCTCAATGGCCGTCTTTACTCTTTTGAGTTCTTCTGCTGTGTACATAATACCTCCTTTTAAATCTGCCAGCTGTTAAGATAGGATTTCTGCTCATCGGTAAGCTCATCTATCTCAACTCCCCACGCTGCAAGCTTTCTTCTTGAAACTATATCGTCTATCTCCCCGGAAACGTCTATTACTTTGTTTTCCAGCTGTCTGTAGTTGTCCTTGATATACATTGCCGAAAGGGCCTGCACCGCAAAGCTCATATCCATAACCTCTGCAGGATGCCCGTCTGCCGCCGCAATGTTGACAAGCCTGCCCTCTGCAATAACATTTACCCATCTGCCGTTTGCAAGCTCATAGCCCATTATATTTTTTCTGGTTTCTTTCTTGCTGACTGCAGCCTCTTCAAGAGCCGCCATATCAATTTCACAGTTGAAGTGACCTGCATTGGTAAGGATTGCGCCCTCTTTCATTGTAAGCATATGCTCTACCGTTATGGTCTTGCAGCAGCCTGTGGCCGATACAAATATATCTCCCAGAGGCGCCGCCTGCTCCATTTTCATAACGTCAAAGCCGTCCATTCTGGCCTCAATAGCCTTGACAGGATTGATTTCCGTAACGATAACCTTAGCTCCGAGAGCCTTTGCTCTCATCGCTATTCCTCGTGAGCACCAGCCGTAGCCTGCAACCACTACAGTCTTGGCGGCGATTATGAGGTTGGTATTTCGCATAATGCTGTCCCATACAGACTGCCCTGTCCCGTACCTGTTGTCAAACAGATGCTTGCAGTCGGCATCGTTTACTGCAACCATAGGGAATTTAAGCACTCCCTCTCTCTCCATGGCTTTAAGTCTGATAACTCCTGTGGTTGTTTCTTCGCAGCCACCCCATACAGCTTCGCCAAGGTCAGGTCGTTTTTCGTGGATCATACCCACAAGATCACCGCCGTCATCAATAATAATATGGGGTTTGATCTCAAGACACAGCTCTATATCATCCATATACTGCTGCTCCGAGGCTCCATGGTGAGCATAGACTCTGAGACCTCTGTCGGCAAGAGCTGCGGCAACATCATCTTGTGTAGACAGCGCATTACTGCCTGTTACGGACATCTCCGCTCCGCCTGCCGCCAGCACCAGACACAGATAAGCTGTCTTTGCCTCAAGATGTACGGACAGAGAGATTCTGACATTCTCAAACGGTTTTGTTTCTGAAAACTCATCCTCAAGTCCTCTGAGCAGAGGCATATTGTTTCTTACCCATTCAATCTTCTGATGCCCTGACGGTGCAAGTGAAATATCTTTAATATCGTATTGTTTCATGTTTCCTCCGGATATATTGGCCTTATTATTTATGTTACTAATTCTATCACTAAAATTATTTAAATACAATGCCGTAAACCTTAAATACAGCCCGAAAAACACAGCTTCAAGCACTGTCGTATAACTTTTAACATTTTGTTTTCGGCTGTTTTTTCAGTTTTTCTTAAAAACCACACCCGGATCAGACTGTGCACTGACTTCACTTGCAGTCGATGAACCACTTGAATATGCGAGATTATATCTTGATGGCAATTTACAGATGTGGGTAGATGCAGAAGATTCATTAGAGTTATAAAATGCAAGCAGCCTGTATGCTTCATTACA
>CAKQOW010000099.1 GCA_934256595.1 uncultured Clostridia bacterium | reverse complement strand
TGCTGAAGCTGTAGCAGGATTCACACACAGAACTGCTATCGAAGAGGCAGCAAGATGCTTACTGTGCCATGACGCACCATGCAGCAAGGGCTGCCCTGCAGGAACAGACCCTGCAAAGTTTGTAAGATCAATCAGATTCAGAAACGTTAAAGGTGCAGCAGAAACGATCAGATCAAACAACGTATTAGGCGGAAGCTGCGCAAGAGTATGTCCATATGACAGACTTTGCGAAGAAGCCTGTTCAAGATGCGGTATCGACAGACCTATCGAAATAGGAAAACTGCAGAGATACGCAATCGAACAGGAAGAAATCTTCGGAATGAAGACACTTGAAGCAGGCGAAGCAAAGCCTGGTAAGGTAGCATGCATAGGAGCAGGCCCTGCATCACTTGCAGCAGCAGCAGAGCTGAGAAAAGCAGGCTATGCCGTAACAGTATTCGAAAAAGAGGAAAAAGCAGGCGGAATGCTTACATACGGAATCGTACCGTCAAGACTTCCTCAGAGCGTAATTGACCACGACGTTGCAATGGTAGAGGCAATGGGCGTTAAGTTCGAATTCGGAAAGAAAGTAACAATAGCAGACGTAGACGACTATGATGCAGTATTCGTAGGAACAGGTCTGTGGGGAACAAAGCTTCCTTCAATCCCTGGAACAGAATTAAAGGGAGTATATGCAGCAGCAGATTACCTGAAGGCAGCGAGAACAACAGGCAAGCAGGAAGGCAAGAAAGTTGTTGTAATAGGCGGAGGAGACGTAGCAGTTGACTGCGCAGTAACAGCAAAGCTTCTCGGAGCAGAGGATGTAAGAATAGTATACAGAAGAACTCTTGAAGAAGCGCCTGGTAACATGAATGAATTCCAGTATGCATTATCACTTGGAATCGGAATGACAACCAATATGGCACCTGCAGCAATCGAGGGAGCAGGCAAGGTAGAGGCAATGACATTCACAGGAAGAGAAGGCAGACTTGACGGATCAGAATTAAAGCTTGCATGTGATACAGTTGTATTTGCAATAGGCCAGAAGGCAGAGACTGTAGAAGGCGTTGCAGCAAACGAAAAAGGCGGCGTGGCAGCAGAAGAAGGCAAAACAAACGTTGCAAAGGTATTTGCAGCCGGAGACATAGTAAACGGAGGCAAGACAGTGGTAGAAGCCGTAGCAGCAGGAAAAGAAGCAGCAGCAGCAATAGCTGCATACTTAGAGAAAGGAGTGAAGTAGAATGGCAGTTAAGAAAGATTTATCAATAAAATACTTAGGCGTTGACTGTATCAATCCGTTCTTCTTATCATCATCACCTGTAGGCGGCAACTACGATATGGTTGCAAAGTGCTATGAGACAGGCTGGGGCGGATGTTTCTTCAAGACAGTGGGAATTTTCGTGGCAGACGAATGCTCACCAAGATTTGACCAGACAAACAAGGAAGGATTACCATGGCTTGGTTTCAAGAACATGGAGCAGATATCAGACAAACCGACAGAGAAGAACTTCGAGTTCATGTACAGATTAAACAGAGACTATCCTGACCACATCACAGTAGCATCAATAATGGGCTCAAGTGTAGAGGAATGGAAAGAGCTTGCGAAGATGGCAGAACAGGCAGGGGCAAAGCTTATCGAAGGAAACTTCTCATGCCCGCAGATGACATCACATGACATGGGATCAGATGTAGGAACAAACAATGAGCTGGTGGAAAGCTATTCAAGAGCAGTATCAGAGACAACAAAGATACCTTTCATAGCAAAGATGACACCAAACTGCAAGAACATGGAAGAGCATGCGGCAGCAGCACTTAGAGGCGGAGCAGCGGCAGTATCAGCAATCAACACAATCAAGTCAATAACAAACATCTCATTTGAGAACAATACAGCAATGCCTGTAGTAGACGGCAAATCATCAATATCCGGATACTCAGGAGCAGCAGTAAAGCCGATTGCGCTCAGATTCTGCACACAGGTACAGCAGAGCGCTGACGTGCACAAGCTTGCAGCGGCAAACGGACACGATTACGGCCACGGACACGAAATGTCAGGTATAGGCGGAATCGAAACATGGAGAGATGCGGCTGAATTCCTTGCAGTAGGCTGCAGAAACGTACAGGTAACAACAGCAATCATGCAGTACGGCTACAGAATAGTAGAGGATATGATAAACGGAATGGGACACTTCATGGAAGAAAGAGGCTACAACAGCCTCGATGACTTCATCGGCTGCGCGCTTTCAAACATAATCCCTGCAGAAGATCTTAACAGAGATTACAAGCTGCTTCCAAACTTCGACTATGACAAGTGCGTAGGCTGCGGCAGATGCTATGTATCATGCTATGATGCAGCGCACCAGGCAATAGACTGGAACGAAGAGAAGAGAAGACCTGAGCTTAACGACAACTGTGTAGGCTGTCACTTATGCCTGAATGTATGTCCTGTACAGGAATGTATCACACCGGGCGAAATCAAGTGGAAGGAAGGCAGAACACCTACAGAAATCAGCTTCAGAAAGAGATACGAATAGTATCAGACTTACGCTTATATATGTATACAGAGGTATGG
>CAKQOW010000098.1 GCA_934256595.1 uncultured Clostridia bacterium | reverse complement strand
TCCAGCTGGATATCAAAGCGACCCAGACCGGACTCTCTGTTAGAACGCACCTTATACCGGTTTCCAAGAACTGCGCACAATCCGAGCATCATGCCGTGATAAAAGCCCTCGTTGGCGCCGTCCATAGAAGAAATGCTTTTCAGCATAAAGTCTTCCAGCAGGGACTGAAGTTTGGATGCATCTCCTGAAAAGATTGCCTGACTTATGGAAACAGAAGCATCATTCTGATTTGTTCTGTTTAAGATTTCCTTCTCATATACAAAAGCGATTTCCTTATTCGGAATTGCAACATCACACATAAAGTTTCCGTCAATCTGAGGATAGCCTGCTGCAATTTTCAGGTAGCCTGCCACAAGCAGGAAACTGTATATGCTGTATGGGTTGTTCTGTACTTCCGGGTAGATTACACCGGTATCTATATAGGTTGTGAGTTTTTCACCGCAAAGCAGCTTATACAGCCCCTCTGTTATCTCCGGTGTGGCTGCTGCTATAATTTCACCAATAATCTCATTGCTGCCGGTAGACTGCCAGAAAGCTTTAGGGAAGAATTTGTCTGCAATATAGTTGATTACCGACCATGGATTAAAAATTTCTGTATTGCCAAACATATATCCGTCGTACCACTCGCAGACTTCCCGGAAGTTTTCCTCTTTGCCGTAATAACGCAGCATATCTCTTACTTCTTCTTCGGTAAATCCGAAATATTCGCTATAGCTTTCATCCAAAATCGAGTTGATTTTCAGATTGTTCATACCGCTGAAAATGCTTTCCTTGGCTACTCGCAGAATTCCTGTAAGAAACCCGAAGGCCAGGTGCGGATTGTCCTTAAGACCGCCCGAGAAGAAATTGCGCATAAAATTCACGATTTCAGGATAGAAACTGCAGTTATGTCCCTGCTGAATAGGTGTGTCATACTCATCAATAATGATAATGCATTCTTTGCCGTAATGTTTATGCAGCATCAGAGACAGAAGCTGCAGACCCATCTGACAGTCCACCTCATTGGCATTCTCACCGGCAAGGCGATGATATTGCTCTTTTTCATAAGCGCTCAGCACAGGGCTTGTTTCAAGTTCGCTGTGCCGCATAAATTCCAGAGAAATCAGCCTCTGGATTTTCTGAAAGGTTTCTTCCCAGTTCAGGCATTTTACATCTTTAAAGGTTAAAAAGATAACAGGGTACTGCCCCTGATGAGAGGTATATAGATCCCCGCACTGCCATATCAGTTTATCCTTAAAATATATTGAGGTGTCTTCTGCTGTTTTTTCAAAAAACACGCGAAGCATATCCATATTCAGGGTCTTGCCGAAACGCCGTGGCCGGGTAAAAAGAGAAACCATCGGCATTGTATCAAGAAAATCGCGGATCATCAGAGTCTTATCAGCATAATAGTAGCTTGTAGTCGCAGCCTTAAAATCAGAAACTCCAATAGGCAGCGGCTTCTTTTTTTCACAAACTTCCTTCGAAACAGCATCTTTTGGAATCAGCCACGCATGTCCTTCTTTGACTGCTCCCGGAAGCTTTCCCTGTTTGCACAGCTGCTGTATTCTTCGAACGGTAATCCCCATTGCTGATGCCGCCTCTGCACAAGATAGATATTTCATAGCACACCTCCAAACAATATTACACCGTAATTGTACCACGTACAGCGAAACGATGCAACCGTGATTTCGTTTCTATTTCGCTTGAGTTTCGTTTCATCTCTGTGATGCGGGAAACGTGGATAATATAAAGCAACTCAAAAAAGGAAGAACCCCTGCGAAAAACCGGGTTTCAGCATTATTTGCATATCATAACCTCAATCTGTCAAAGCTATACCTGTATAAGGTGAATTTTGCTTGATTTTCTCCTGAAAGTATAATATAACTATATATAGAGGTGAGAATATGATAAAAACAACATCAATACTTATAGATGAACTGCACAGGTACTCTAATCCGGCCTGCAAGATCGGCAGAATGGTAAAGAACGGTGAGATATTCCCCATTGTGAAAGGCCTTTATGAAACAGACAGAACCACTTCGGGATATCTTCTTGCAGGCAGTATATACGGACCGTCATATCTGTCTTTTGAATTTGCACTTTCATATTACGGCCTTATACCTGAGGCTGTATATGTCTTTACATCTGCAACATTCGAAAAGAAAAAAAGCAAGAGCTATGACACCCTGTTTGGGAAATTCTATTACAGAGATGTTCCATCCTCTGTATTCCCGCTGGAAGTAAAACTCTGTAACGAAAACAGCTATGATTTTATGATTGCATCGCCTGAAAAGGCTCTGTGTGATATGCTCTATGCAAAGCCGCCTGTAAAAAATCAGCGGGAACTCAAATCGCTTCTTTTTGAAGATATGAGAATTGACAGGACAGAGTTTAAACACCTTGATAAAGGTATTATGGCAGAGCTTGCTTTAAAATACAGATGCACTAATCTGAAACTGTTTGCTGCAGTGCTGAGGAGGGGCGAATATGAATAATATAATTGAGCAGATGATAGGCAGGTACGAGCCTGCAAGCCTTTATGACAGGAAAAATGCCATGAAAGAGGTAATACAGGAAATTGTCCTGTGCGGGCTTTCGCGCGCAGACTTTTTTAAAAAAGCCGCATTTTACGGAGGTACTGCATTACGGGTATTTTATGGTCTTGACAGGTTTTCTGA
>CAKQOW010000097.1 GCA_934256595.1 uncultured Clostridia bacterium | reverse complement strand
AACCATACCGGTTCCGGATACCACAAGTTACCAATTTTTTATTATTTCGATTGTCCACTTGACGGGGTGCAGTTCACGGTTAAGTAAAGCGGTCTTGTTTTATATGCAGAATAAAATGATATTTAACATTACAGCCCGACATTAAGGCCAATCGGTGGTTACATTATATTACAATACATCAAGAGTTCATATTGAGCGCATTGCTCATATAAACGTAATCTGCTAATGAAAAGAATTTGTATATCGTCTATATCTTTAAAGGTGGCAAATGAAAAATTTTAAGAAACAATGCCGTAAATATCTAAAACATCATTTTATGCACATACCATATTAAATTATTCCGATTCTGTTTTCGAATACATAACAACACCCGCTATGGTTATTATGCTTCCGATAATAACAAGCAGAGAGGGAATCTCCGAAAACAGTATAAACGCAAACACTGCGGCGATTGCAGGCTGACAGAGCTTAATTGCGGCAATAAACGACGGCGAATAGTATTTTATTGCCCAGTTGAATATGCTGTGTCCAAGCAGCGTTGAAAAAACGCACAGCAATAGCCCGACAATAACTGCGGACCATCCGTAGCCGGTAAATGAAACCTTTGAAACGGGAACCATTATACACAGTGAAACAGCGCAGAAAAAATACACTATAAAAGTATACGCCGTGGTGCTCATATCTTTTCTTACCTGCTTGCCTATGAGAGTGTATACAGTTGAAAAAAGCGCGGACAGAAGCGCCAGAAAATCGCCGTACAGACTGTTTCCGCCGGAAGAGCCGTCTGCCATTGCAATTACAATGCTTCCTGCAACAGTAATCGCTATACTGACTTTAGCCTTTGTCACAAGATGACCTTTCATAAATATGCAGTAGCCCAGAGCTACCCATATGACCTCGGTGCATACTATGGCGGTAGAACTTGCGACAGACGTAAGGTTCAGCGACTCAAACCAGAGAGAAAAATGAAACGCAAGAAAAATACCGCTTACTGCGCAAAGAAGCAGCGCTCTGCCTTTCATATTCTTTATTTCATCAATAACTTTCCTGTTTGCAAGAACAGCGGGAGTCATAATCAGAACTGTCCATATGAGTCTGTAGGCAGCCGTTATAAGCGACGGCGCCTGTGAATACCTCACGAAAATTGCCGATAATGAGACTCCCACCACACCTGTAATAACAAGAGGAAGAGGGTGTTTTTCAAAATATTTCATTGTAATTCTCCAGTGCCTGTTTTGTTTATGGGATTATTCTACTCTGCATATATCCCTCATTCAATCTAAAAAAAAACGAGATTTGACCAAAAAAAACCTTAAAGCTGAAAAACTGTGGTTTTCAATTTAAAAATGTATTACTATGCAGGTAACAGACAGATAACAAGGTCTGAAATATAAAAAAACAGGCTTATAGGTGGCCTTTAAAAACCTAAATAAATTTGATGAGGAGATTATTTATGGCAAAAGTAGATGGCGCGGTATTGGCCGTAAAAATGCTTAAGGACGCAGGAGTTGATTGCATATTTACATTAAGCGGCGGACATATTTTCAGGCTGTTCCACGAATGTGAAAAGGCAGGAATACGCGTGCTTGATGTTAAACACGAAGGCGCTGCAGCCTATGCCGCGATGGGTTATGCGCAGGTGACAGGCAAAATGGGCGTTGTGGTTGCTACGGCAGGTCCGGGAGTTACAAATACTCTGACTGCGATTGTGGATTCACAGATTTATGATGTGCCGGTACTTCTGATAGGAGGCGGCGGCGCGGCAAAACAGGAGCTTACAGAAACCCTGCAGGACTTTGACGTTACTTCAATATTTAAGCAGACTACAAAATTTGCAAAGAAATGCCCGTATACAGAGAGAATTCCCGAATATATGGCAACTGCAATAAGAAGCTGCTGCAGCATGCAGCCGGGGCCTGCATACCTTGAACTTCCGCTTGATGTACTGGAGGTTAATCAGGTTGAGGAAGATGATATTGTATATCCTGTAAACTATATGATGAACAGAAGAACCGGAGTGGAACCAAAGGTTGCGGAAGAAGTCGCAGATATCCTTATAAATGCAAAAAAACCTGCAATGCTTATAGGTGAGGGCGCTCAGTATTTTGCAGAGGATATGACTGCATTTAAAGAGCTTGCAGAATACCTGCAGATTCCGACAAGCGTTACGCTTACCAACAAGGGCAAATTCTTTAAAGAGGACAAGGATCTGTTCAAAATGGGAAGCTTTGCGGCGCCTGAGGCTGATGTGGTAATAGGCTTTAACTTTAAAACCGATATGGAAAGCGGTATGTTCTTTGTAAATCCGGAGGCTAAATGGATAAACGTTACTACAAATCCGCTGGATATAGGTATGAACAGAGCTGTAGATATAGGTATTACAGGACATTCAGATGTTGTTGCAAGACAGATTCTTGACTGCGTTGAGGCTAAAATAGCACCAAGAACTGAAAGCGACTGGCTTAAGGAAATATCAAAAAAGACATGGGAGTTTATGGCTGAGCTTGACAAAACATCGTTTGACAGTGACAGAATGCCTATGCATACCGCGCGTGCGGCAAAGGAATTCTTTAAATTCCTGAACAATGAGGGAAAAGATTTCATACAGGTTGCAGACGGCGGTGACTGTCTTGAATGGATAAGACCTTATATATCATTAAAGCTTGATGATGCGGGAATGTTCCCGGGCAAGTTCTTCCACGGAACAAAGTTCGGCTGTATAGGTTCCCAGATGGGAGCGGCATTAGGTGTATGGGCGGCAACAGGAAAGCCG
>CAKQOW010000096.1 GCA_934256595.1 uncultured Clostridia bacterium | reverse complement strand
CCGTAGCCTGCGCTGACAATGGTACCTACCGCCGATATCTGTCCCTGTGATGTAAGGAACACATTTATAATGCTTGAAAGCGCCGTACCAAACAGTACAAGCAGGAACACATCAAGCAGTATGAAAGCAACATCTGAACCGGACATGTACCAGCCGGTTCCTGCAAGATATATAAAGCAGGCTCCTGTTGCAATCAGGCATACCATGAGCGTTGAAACAAGGGTTGCTGTGTAGTAGCCCAGCGCCAGTGTGGATTTGCTTACAGGAGTTACCGTAAGGTCCTTGCGCGTACCGTTTACCTTGTCCTGAACTATAAGCATATTGGAACAGAAAGCAACCGTAACACAACTTACCGCCAGAAGTGATGAAAACAGCTCGCCTCCGACAGTGGCGTCTATGAGTTTATCCGAAATCTGCATTGCATCGGGAACCGCCGAGCTGAAGCTGTCGCGGTAAACCTTTGCAAGAAATGTCGCATACAGCACCAGCAGTATAACAGGAGTTATAAGTGAGGTAAAAAACATTCCCTTGTCCTTGAAAAACAGCCTGCAGTTTCTTTTGATTAAATTACCGAGACCCATCATTTATCCTCACCTCCCGTAAGCTTCCTGCCTGTAACGGCAAGAAACACATCGTCCATTTTACCCTTTACAATTTCATAGTCCGTAAACATCCGCGGATTTTCTGTTATGAGCTTTGTTGCCGCAGCAGTATCCGGCACTGCAATTCTTACTGCATCTCTCAGCTTTTCGTAAGGCATGCCAAGCTTTGAGGCTTCGGCCTCGTCAATTCCGTACAGAGTTATGAAGTCTCCCGTATATGTATTTTTGAGTTCAAGAGGAGTACCCTCCGCAACTATCCTGCCGCTGTCTAAAATAACCACATAGTCGGCATCTGCCGCCTCCTCCATATAGTGAGTTGTAAGAAATACCGTCATATTCTCGTCTTTTCTCAGGCGCTGCACCACGTCCCACAGCAGCTTTCTGGTCTGCGGGTCAAGTCCTGTGGTAGGCTCGTCAAGTATGAGGATTTCAGGTCTGTGAAGCAGGGCTCTTGCAATGTCAATTCTTCTTCTCTGTCCTCCCGACAGCTTGCCTACTGTACGGCTGAGCAGATCCTTAAAGTCAAGAAGCTCCGCAAGCTCTTCAAGCCGCCTGTTAAAATCAGCGCCTGTAATTCCGTAAAGCGCCGCGCGGCTCTGCAGATTTGCCTTAACGCTCAAAGGCTGATCCAGTACGGAATTCTGAAAAACAACTCCCAGTCTGCGCGTAATGCCCGCAATTCCCTTTTCGATATCCTCACCGCTTATGATAATAGTGCCGCTGTCCTTTAAAAGCTGTCCGCACATTATGGATATTGTCGTTGACTTGCCTGCGCCGTTTACTCCCAGAAACGCAAAAAGCTCTCCCGGCTTTACATGAAACGATAAATCCTGCACAGCCCGGACTTCGCCAAAGCGCTTGTTGAGATTTTTTACTTCAATAATATGCTCCATTGCAATTACCCCTCCGTTATATTTTTTCTTCTATATATTTATCGCACAAAGCAGCAAACTTTTTTTCGCTCATCAGTTCGTGGGTTATGTATTGTCCATCATAAAAAAGAGCAAAGGTTGTAACCGCAGCAGGCGCGTTTTTTGCGGCCTCTGCCGACTGTATATGCACACATTCCGCCGGTATGCCCTTAGCTTCGGCAGTCTGCCTCAGTACAGGCACATATTTGGCATTGAACGGGCACTGATCCGTATAGTACATTTTAAATCCCCTGCCGCCTGTTTCGGGACTCTTTACCTGCGGTAAAAACTCAGGCTTATCCGCCGATTCTTCAAATGGCAGATAAAGAAGCTCAAAATACGGCTCTGCCGTATCCGCAAGCCTAAAGCCCTTGTATTTAAGAAACTTTGGATCTGAAAGAAAACCCTTTTTCTTTGCCGAGGAAATTACGCACAGGCCTTTTTTGCCCTGCGCCCTGCTGTCTCTGATGCACTCCTCAAGCAGCTCGTTTGAATAGCCGTTGCCCTTGAGGCTTCCGGCAATCCAGAAGCAGTTGACAAACATGTATCCGTCTGCCTTAACCGGAACCCACGCATGCTCTGCGGGGATATATTCTATAAAGCATTTGCCTCTTGCCACGGCTTTGAGAAAAACAAGACCCTCGTCAAGCCTGTCTGCAAGCCACGCTTTTTTTGATAAAACCTGTACATCTGAATTCTTTGAAATTGCGCAGCATATGTGCTCTTTTTCAAGATTATCCTTAGTAACTCTTATGTATTCCATATATTCTCCTTCGTTTTTATTATATGCCTATGATATACCCTGTCAATATTTTTACAGACTCTCGAAAACTTTCGCGCCTCTTGTCCTCAGCCAGCAGTACATAACTACGCAAAGTCCCGCAGTTACTGCGCTGAATATTGTCATATACACGCTTGCAGATATGTACTCTCTGAGCAGATAAAAGCCAGCCGCCGTTATAACTGTATACAGCCAGCCGCCAAACAGAGCCACCGTAACCGCCAGGCTCTGCTTGATAGGAGCCGTTTCACTGGTCCACGTCAGATCTGGTCTTTTGAGATTTAACACAAGTCCGAAGAAAGATAAGGCTACAGTATATATCAGAACCAGCAGAATAAATATAACCGCATCATATAATCCCGGCTTTACAACGGCTATTATGCACAGACTGCATATGAGCGAAGCTGCTCCGCTTAATATTATCTGAACCGCCGCCTTTGCCATAAGCATCTTGTGTGTATCTACCGGCAGCATCTGCATAATCCACAGGCTCCTGCCCTCAAGGGAAACAGAGGCCGCTGTCATATCGTTCATACCCAAAAGCATACATACGCCTACTGCAAACAGTACCATTATGAAGCCGGTTTCGTCATATACTGATGTAAGCAGCGCCATAATCCAGCCGCCTCTGATAAGCAGCACCACCCCCATTAAAGGCAGCAGCAGAATTCCAAGACCGCAGTTAAGCATATAGCTGGAGCTTGAGATAAATTTTCTCAGCTCCTTGCCAAGAAGCGCTCCGTTCACTGATTTTGAAGCTGTTTTAATTCTTTTATTCTTATTGCTTGCCAAAGCCGCAGAAGCCGTCGCTGTTTTAATGAAGCTCTTTGACATACATATATATATTACTGCCGCCAGCACCGCTGCAGCCGCTGTCACTATCAGGATTGCCGCAGGGTTTCCCTCTGCCGCCTTTCCCAGCATATACAGAGGATATGCAGAAGTCCTGA
>CAKQOW010000095.1 GCA_934256595.1 uncultured Clostridia bacterium | reverse complement strand
GGGAGTCGCTATCGGGTTCGTCGGCAACTACGCCCCTTATGGACTTTCACCACAGACTTATGACATGCCCGTCATACTCTATAACAGGCAGCCCACCCTCCGGTGAACTGCCTGCCAAACACCTTAATTCACTTGTTTTAATATTTTAAGATATACTCTGTTAAAGCAGTACAGCTTTGTATCCTCTGCATTATCATTTGCAAATGCCATAGCCGGCATCATTGCCAGCACTAATGCAATGCTTAAAAATACTGTCAATACTTTTTTCATACTACATTCCTTTCCTCATTTACTGTAATTTATTTTTAACACATAAGTCCCCGTATATATAGCCCCTTTTCCTTGTTTCAGTTGATTTCCTCAACCTTATTTCAATCAATATATCCTGTATTGATCATCCCACTGCAGCTTCAATGTACGCTACGAAAAATTCTTAGCAGCAGCTTTAGCCTTTTGCAGACTGTCATCCCTGAAGATAAGATGCTTTTCAATTTCTTTCTGATCTGTCAAAGGAATATGGTTTGTTGTATCCGTAAAATATTCCTCTCCGTCACAAACAATGTAGCTTATTATATGTCCATTCTCACCCTCAACGCTTCCAAACCAGTTTGAGAGGCCATATGCCTGAATTCCCTCATAATGCAGGAACTGGTTGTATGTAGCTGTATGACCCAGACAGCTTGCATATCTTTCAAGCAAAAATGAATACGGCGTATCCTCCTGCATGCAAAGGCCTTTTGAAAGAACCGTTTTATCATCCGAGAAATGATCTACATCGGCATTAGATACATAATTATAATATACCTCTGCTATTTCTTTTTGTGACATACCGGATTTAATCTTTCCCTGCTCACGCAGTTCTGCAGCTATTTCTTTTATGCGAGTAACTGCTTTCTTCTGATTTGAAAATATCTTTTCATCTGTCAGTGATGCGTTTTTTACCGACATGTATATGCAATACACACCGCATTCATAGTCGGTTTGAAATTCCAGAATGGAATTATTATATGCGCAAAACAAGTCGGCATAAATACCATCGTATTCTTCGTTTACCATTATATCGAAGATCATCTCGCAGGCAGCCTCCGCTTTTTCCCTTGTTTTATATGCAAACCCTAACTTATAGTCGCCTATCAGAAACGCGTACTGCAAATTATTCAGCACATCAGTTTTTTGAGTAGCATTGTAATTGAACTTTATATTATTTGAAAGCCCGAAAAGATATGCTTCTTTCAGCAGATTTTTATCATACAAATTCAAATGCGCAGACGTTACAGACTTTGCCGTTGCTTTTGTCAGGGTTGTCTGTGATTTTGCAGAAACGGTTTTGGAGTATTTAGAGTATGCAGGTGTTCCTGTGCTTTCAGCATATCCGCGTACTTTGTAGTAATATCGGGTACCTTTTTTAAGCAATGCGCAATCGTAAAAGCTGTTTCTGCTAACTTTTGAAATCAGCTTGTACCCGGAGGTTTTCTTTGTCGAGCGATAAATTCTGTATCCATCAACATTTTTCATCTCTTTGAAAGAAATCTGTATGCCGTTTTTGTCTGCCCTCGCTGCAGGATCTGACACACTGCTCTTTTTGATTGCTGCGGCTGATGAGGCTGAAGCTGTAACCGTAAGCAAAAAGGTATCACCGGAAGAAAATTTGTATTCCGAACCTGTATATTTAATATTAAAGCTTGTTCGCCTACTTATACTGCTGTCTGGAGTGATTTTCATTTTACCGTTTTTAAGGGGTAAAAGTTTTACCGCCGAGGTTTTTTCTCCACTGTCATCATAGACGGTAAAGTCTTTGTCTGAAGGAGATATTTTTTTGTTGAATGAAAGTTCGTTACCATCATCTTCACCGACATAAAACTGAACTGTTTTGCTTTTACCTGCCTGAATTGTGCAGCAGTTTCCGTAGGCTCCGCCTCCAAATCCCGCTTCCAGGGATGTTTCAATCTCAGAGGCAAAAACACCTGCAGGGATCAACGATATAACCAATGATAAAACCAGAACAAATACTAAGTCTTTTTCCTTCATACTACGTTCCTTTCCTTATTTGCTGTAATTTATTTTTAACATATAAATCCCCCTGTATATACAGACTGCAGTTTCTGCTCTTTGGTCCTATATTTTTTTATTCCAATCAAAAAAGGAGCTGACTTGCCCCTTTTATCTTTATTTCAGTTAATTCCCTCAACCTTACTGCAATCAAGATACCCTATATGTGTCACCCTGCCTCCGCCTATAAACGCCACCAGACAGTATCTGTCATCCTGCACGTCATCTATGAGGCTCCCTATGTTGGAGTCAAATATACTGCTGCCCTTTATCTTTACATCATCTATAACATTGGAAACCAGTTCCTCTCTCATCATTTCCTTATGGTTTTCAGAGCTGCCTGTCCATATGCAGCAGAGATATTCAGTACCATCTGCAGTTTCAGGATTTTTTAGTACAAGCTGTGCTCTGCCGTCATTTTTATCTATGCTGCACCAGACATCACTCTCATTTATGACATCTGCCTCTGCCATCATATTGTCCACAAGACTTCCGGCTTCTGACAGGACTGCCTCCTGATCCATGTCAAAGTCATAAACAAAATCTATTTTGTCCGGCCAGTTTATAGAAGTTCCGTAATTCACATATGTATATCCCGTCATTTTATCTGTATTATCATAGAATGAAACAATCAGCATTGTTTTCTGATAAAATGGAAATTCCAGTGCTTCTGCTTCGAGACTCATACGCTCTTTATATACAGTTCTGAGAAAAGCCCTCTCAGGTGTTACTGTTCTGGCTTCGCCTCCGCTTGCGCTGAAACAGCAGTATTCCGCATTCTGCATTATCTGTTTCGGAATATCCGCGGTTCTGATTGTCACTTTATCTCCGGCTGCCCTTTTCTGCACTATCTCAACCGGAATTTCAGTACAGGCATAATCTGCAGTTTCATCCACTTTATGCGCTACCACAAGATTTGAAATAACAAGCCCTGCCACAGCAACAATAATTACTGCCGTAATCAATGCAATATAAACAGGTCTTATCTGAAATAAAGCCTTATTGCGCAGTATACCGCCAAGGCCCTTCCCCTTATATTCCTCATCAAAGCCTGCGAAATCAAAACCCTTTTTGGTATAATTTAAATTAGCTACAGCCATTGCTGCCATAAAAACTTCTCTGGCTGCTGCAAGCGGCATTGAATAAGCAGATGCGCACTGTGAGAGTACTACTGCAAGGGCTGGAACACCAAAAGCAAAAAGCTTTGTGCCGCTTCTGTTTTGATATGCTACCTCCTAGGTAGACAGTTGAAATAAAAAACTGTTTTAACCAGGAGGTTTTGTTATGTCCAAATTCAG
>CAKQOW010000094.1 GCA_934256595.1 uncultured Clostridia bacterium | reverse complement strand
TCCCGCGCAGCGAGATACAAGGATATATAGAAAACAGAGTAAACATTATGAAGAAGTCCGTATAGGGCTTCTTTTTTATCTGCGAGGCATGGGCTGCTTTGCATGCTGTGCTGATTTAAGATATCTTTGAGGTGATATGGATAATTAAAAAACGTTGTAATGATTGACATTACAATCAGCAGCTCTTATAATTATATTAGAAAGAGAGGATCACATATGCAGATTTCAAGTCGTTTTACAATAGCTGTACATATATTTGCGTGTATAGATACTTTTCAGGATGATTTTAAAATTACAAGTGATTTTTTGGCTTCAAGTGTTAATGTGAATCCGGTTATCATCAGAAAAATATTATCTCAGCTGAGAAATGCCGGGCTTGTAGAAGTGCAGCGTGGAAGCGGTGGAGCTTCTATAGCAAGACCATTAGAGGAAATCAGTTTTCGTGATATTTATTTCGCAGTGGACTGTGTAGAAAATGGCGAGCTTTTTCATTTTCATGAAAACCCGAACCAAAAATGCCCTGTTGGAAGAAATATTCATAACATCTTGGATGATAAGCTGCTGCAGATACAAAACGCACTGGAGAATGAGCTGCAAAAGATTACATTAGCAGACATTATAAAAAGCACTAAATATTACATTGCTAAGCATAAAGAATAAAGCAAAAGGAAAGCACGCTGATAAAGGCGTGTTTTTATTATGGAAAAAATTTTAAAAAACTTTCGTTGTAACTATTGACATTACAACGAAAAGGGTTTATACTCTCGTTGTAACAAAGGAGATTACAACTGTAGAAATCCAAAGGAGGAAACAAACATGACACAGATTGAAAAAGCATTAGAACTTATTAACACATTTACAACAGGAGATACACAGAAGGCTTCGTCTCTTTTGGCAGAGGACTATATTCAGCATAACCTCGCCTATGGGACAGGACGCAAGGCTTTTGTGGAAAGTGTGGAATATCTTGCGGCTGCTCCGGTTAAAACAACTGTAAACAATATCAGAGCATTTGAAGACAAAGACAAAGTTTTCTTACATACCGTTTATAATTTTGCCGGCGCAGGAGAACAGGTTGCATTCGATATATTTCGTTTCAACGAGGAAGGAAAAATAATCGAGCATTGGGATAATCTCACAACAAAATCAGGACCAAATCCTTCCGGACGTACTCAGACAGACAATTTTTCTACATCAAAAGATATGGATAAGACAGAAGAAAACCGTCAGCTAATTAAAGATTTCTTATATGATGTGATGCAGGGTAATCACCCTGAAAAGACACCGGATTACTTTGATGGAGATACTTATATTCAGCATAATACAGGTATTGCAGACGGCCTGTCAGGTTTAGCTGCAGCTTTAGAGGCACTTGCGGAACAGAATATTCAAATGATTTATACAACTGTGCATCAGGTTCTTGCATATGGAAATTATGTACTTGCTGTCAGCGAGGGAACATTTGGCGGAGCGCCTACAAGCTATTATGATTTATGGCGGGTAGAAAAAGGAAAAATAATTGAACACTGGGACGTAATGGAGACCATTGCCGACAAATCAGACTGGCAGAATACAAACGGTAAGTTCTGACCGGAATTCATGCAGAGCTGTATGTTATTTATAAATAGCATACAGCAATTTTATCGGATCATAATATAAAACCAGTAAGATACCCCTGTTATGTAACAGAAAGGAGACAGTCATGAATCAAAATGAAAGATTAACTTTTCTTATTCAGTATCTGATAAATGAAGATAGACAATATCATAAAATTACAGTTCCTCAGTCAGCAGAGGAAAAGAAACAGCTGTTGCGTTCTCTGATGAATATACGCCCGCCCAGAGATATATCACAGGAGTTTCTTGGAATACAGGACGAGTATTTACAGGAAGAATTAAGTAATCAGCGTATCACTTCAATAAACAAATTAACGCCGGTAAGACCTCAACTGTATTTATGGAAAGGAGATATTACAAAATTGCAGGCGGATGCAATTGTCAATGCAGGTAATAATGCTTTATTAGGGTGTTTTATACCCTGTCACAGCTGCATAGATAATGCAATTCATTCTTATGCCGGAATACAGCTTCGTTTGGAATGTCAAAAAATCATGGAACAGCAAAACAGTCCCGAACCTGCCGGAAAAGCAAAAATCACAAAAGGATATAATCTTCCAGCCAAATATATACTTCATACGGTTGGTCCGTTTGTTCATGGTGTCTTGAGTAAAAAAGATTGCTTGCTGCTGGCTTCATGCTATCGTTCCTGCTTGGAACTGGCAGAAACATATGGTCTGAAATCTGTTGCTTTCTGCTGTATTTCAACAGGTGAATTTCATTTTCCCAACGATACTGCAGGAAAAATCGCAGTTCAGACAGTAACAGAATATATACAGGAAACACATTCGGAAATAGAGGTGATTTTTAATGTTTTTAAAGAAGAAGATTATCAGATCTATCGGCAATTACTGGGATGATCTGAAAAGATTAAAAGAGCAGATTGAAAATGCCGATGCTGTTATCATAGGAGCAGGAGCAGGATTATCTGCATCAGCAGGAATGCAATATGGCGGTAAGCGGTTTTATGATAATTTTTCGGATTTTGCAGAAAAATACGGTTTGCAGGATATGTATTCAGCCGGATTCTATCCTTTTGAAACACTCCAAGAATACTGGGCATACTGGAGCCGTCATATTTATCTCAACCGTTATCAGAAAATCCCTGAACCGACTTATGAAAAGTTATTGCATCTGGTGAAAAATAAAGACTATTTTGTACTTACAACAAATGTTGATCATTGTTTTCAAAAGGCAGGTTTTGATAGAAAACGATTGTTTTATACACAGGGTGATTACGGGCTGTTTCAGTGTTCTGCAGCCTGCCATCAGGAAACATACAGTAATGAAGCACAGATTAAACAAATGACAGAACAACAGAAAGACATGAAAATACCGGCAGATCTGATACCATACTGTTCTCGCTGCGGCGCGCCTATGACTGTGAACTTGCGAACTGATGGAACTTTTGTGCAGGATAAAGGCTGGTACAAAGCATCTGAAAGATATAATGAGTTTTTAAAAAAACATGAGAATCTTCATGTTCTGTTCCTGGAATTAGGTGTGGGAGACAATACTCCGGTTATTATTAAATACCCATTCTGGAATATGACTTTAAAGAATAAAAATGCAGTGTATGCATGTATCAATTATCAAGAAGCTTATTGCCCGCCGCAGATAGAAAAACAATCTGTTTGTATTCAGGAAGACATAGGAAAGGTGATAGATGATTTATCAGTACGTGAATAAGGGGCTGGCGGCGCAGCCCCATACTGATTTATTTGATCTTGCCGTCTATACCCACAGTTATGACTTTGAACGGTATCTCCCTGTCTGTTTTAAGCAGAGCGTTC
>CAKQOW010000093.1 GCA_934256595.1 uncultured Clostridia bacterium | reverse complement strand
ATCTTATACAGACCTCCATATATCCATTTGAAAGCTATGTAGAATATTACCGCTGTAACTATTGATATAAAGCCAAGCAGGAAGTATTCAGTACCATTAACATACAGACCGAAGATTCCTACTACTACAGGGCATATAACCATAAATACAACTGCAGGCACTCCGCCTTTGACATGGTAAACATCACCGCGTTCTTCTATCGGATATTTTTTTCTCAGTTTTACAAAAGCAAAAGCAAGCACAACATAGCATATAATTCCCAGAGGACATATGATTGTAAGTATAACTGAAAAATCAAGGTTCATAAGCAGCATTGTAATAGCTGCCAGAATAAGAATCGGCCAGTAAGGCACTCTCCTTTTCTTTGAAAGCTTTGTAAGGAAATGCGGGCACAGCTTGTCGTTTCCCAGTACAAAGAAGCTTCTTGAGCCTGCCAGTATGTATGAATTGAAAATAGCACACTGACCGACTATTGCAATTATAAGGAATACAACTCCCCATACAGGTCCGAGATGTGTAGTCAGAACCGAGGCATAGTCCACTGCGTTTTCTCCGTCTACACCCCAGCTTTCCCAGCTGCCCATTGACACAAGCCCTGCCACTGTAGGCAGTATGTAGCTGAGCATTATAATAGGAATTGCAATTTTAAATCCTTTTGGAATAGCTTCCGGATTTTCTATCTCACCTGCCATAGATGATATGCAGCCGTAACCGCAGTACATCCATATTCCGATGCAGATTGCGCTGCCTATGCAGCCAAACACACTGGTTTCAGGAGCTATAAAAGGCTCAATCGGATTGTAGTCCCAGTTGGCAAAGCCTACAACTGTAACCAGTCCGAAAGCTCCGAGAATCAGCACTGAGAATATAGTATCAAGAAGCGCAACTTCTTTTGTTCCAAGTAAATTAATAACTGTAAAAAGCAGTATCATTCCTATTTTGATGCACATTGCGCCGGTAGCGCTTATCGGCAGGAATTTTGACGCATATCCCACAACAAGCACCACATATGATGCCATTCCAAGATAGATAGACAGTGTTGCCCACCAGCCTACAAAGAAGCCCCACATTTCACCGAAAGCTTCCTTTACCCATACATACAGTCCGTTTTCTTCAGGCATAAATGCCGAAAGCTCAGAAACTGACATACATATCGGGATTGCCCATACTACAGGTATCACTATCAGCATAAGAATTGTCATCCCAGGACCGCAGCTTGGTATCATAGCTTCAATTCCAAAAGCTCCTGCTGCAGTCAGGCAGTAAATGAAGAAGGCAATACTGATCGGACTCATTTTCTGTTTTTTAAGTCCGGCAACGCCGTCTATATGCTGCGTCACATTTGTATTCTGACTCATTTTTACTCTCCTTTCTTATAAACGGTTTTTCCTCTGAATATAGTAGTGTCGACTTCTACTGAATATATTTCATCTATATTAATAGATTCAATATCACAATCAAGAACTGCAATATCTGCAGACTTTCCAACCTCAATACTTCCCGTAATATTCTCTAAAAAGTTCTGATAAGCTCCCGACCAGCTGCTGCTTTTAACCGCTGCTTTAAGAGATACACATTCCTTGGATGGATCTCTCTCAGGGCCCAAAATTCTACCCTTATAGTTTGCATATTCTGCCGTATCTCCTTTAAAGACGCTTCTTGTCACAGCGCACTGGATACCATGAAACGGATTCGGTGGCGGGGTAACAGGAAAATCTGTACCGTAGGCAACTTCGCAGCCTGCATCATAAAACTTTCTGCAAGGATAAAGTTCAAGGGCTCTGTCTTTTCCAAACATAGGTACATAGTTATCCTCTGCATCTGAATCATATATCATCCATCTGGGCTGCAGATTAGCCATTATATCGTTTTCACCCATAAGCTTCAGATCCTCATCACTTATAGCCATCAGATGAGCAATTACATTGCGGCTTTTTTTCCCTGTTTTGTTCTGTGCATAACATAATGCCTCTACTGCCTGATGTACCGCTCCGTCACCCATTGCGTGAATATGTATCTGTTTTCCTGTTTCCATACATTTTGCAAAGGCTTTCTTCAGCTCATTATTTCCGAAAAACAGCTGACCGCAGTAGCCTTCTTCAAGTCCATGCGTTTTTATGAATTCCGGACTGTACGGCTCAAGCATTACAAACTCACCCTCAACAAATACCTTGATTGTATTTATTTCAAAGGTTTCATTTACATTGTCCTTTCCCAGTCTGTCTTTAATCGCATTTACACTTTCATCACTGCAGTTCTCAAGCAGATACACCCCTCGAAAACGGATATCAAGCTCTCCTTCCTCTGCAAGCTCTTTATAGGCTGTAACTGCATTTTCTGTGCACATACAGTCATTTACAAGAGTTATCCCGTAGCACAAGGCACATTCCTTCTGGAATCTTTTTAAAGTCTGTTTGTACTGTTCCACGCTATAGTCATAATTTTTAAGATTATTTTTTATGAGGTTTATGGCTTCCATATCAAAGAAAACTCCTGCCGGATATCCGCTTTCTTCTCTCACTATTTCTCCTGTTTCCGGATCCGGAGTTTTTTCCGAAAGGCCGGCAAGTTCTATTGCTTTCGTATTCACCCATATACAATGCAGGCAGTAGGACTCTACAACCACAGGTTTATCGGCACAGATTCGGTCGAGATCATGTCTGTCCGGCCATCTTTTTTCTCTGCAGGTGTTCATAAAAAACGCTCTGTTCCAGCCATTGCCTTTAATTACACTGTAATCCTCATGCTCTGCGCAGTAAACAGCAAGCCTGTCTGTATATTTAAGAATAACTTCATCACAGGTTTCTTCGGGGCTCCCTGTTATATCAAACAGCTGGCATGAAATAAAAATGTTCGCAGCTGTACTCGGATGGGCATGAGCATCACAAAGCCCCGGGAATATACTGTTGCCGCTGCAGTCAATTACTTCTGTTTCTTCCGAAACCCTTTTTCTGATTTCATCATCATTTCCCACCGCGGTTATTTTACCGTCTTTAATAGCTACCGCCGTTTTCTGCGGCATTCCATATGCCTCTTCAAACGAAAACACTTTACCGTTTATTAAAACTGTATCTACGTACATAAACACCCTCCGAATTAAATTTGTCTGTTTCAAATTTTCTGATTATATGATAATATCTTTTTAGATATAAAAATACTACCTTTTTATCGTAAAATTATTTGATAAATTATAAGAATTTGACCATAAAATTATAATGGAGCCTATTATGAAGATAAAAAATGTAATACCGGAAGCGCTAAGTGATATTCCAATCTCAGCAAAGCTTATGAATATCAGACACTATAATTCACATATGCACGAGGACTCTCTGGAGCTTCTGTATTGTGTTTCAGGGCATCTCAATCTGGTTTCCGCTCATATGGATTATCTTCAGCTAAATGAAAATGAGCTGCTGCTGCTTGACCGGAGCGACATACACTATGCCTGGTCTGATGAAGACAACAAAATACTTGTAGTTCACATAGACCTTACAGGCTACAGGCTATATACCGAAAGAATCAAATATCTGTTTTTTTCGTGTGCTTCTTTTTTGTGCAAACCGGAACAGCGCATATCAATGGATCGGATTACAGACCTGATGCTTGCCTCTGCATACATTAAATATTCCGGGGAAGGCGGCAATCCCGATATCTATGCAGCGCTCCATAATTCTCTGGCAGAGCTTCTGGTTGAAGAATTCAGCTGGTTTGCGGTTGAAAATCTTACGAGCAGAGAAAATGAAAAATACAGGGAAAGACTGGAGGGAATTTTGAAGTATGTACAGCTTCATTATGATGAAAAAATAACAGTTTCTCAGCTTGCAAAGCGCTATTACATAAATGAGAATTATCTTTCTCAGTTTCTCAAAACCACAAGCTTTGAAAGTTTTTCAATGCTTCTGCAGTATATACGCTGCTATGAAGCCGAAAGACTTCTTCTGACAACCGATATGAAAATTCAGGAGATTTCTGACAGATGCGGATTTTCTTCAGTGAAATATTTCCATAAATATTTCAAACTTTTATGGGGAATTACTCCTCTGCAACACAAATTCAGACATTTGAGATTCTGCTCAGAACCTGATAATTTTTTTGAGTATGAAAAAAACACAGCTTTTACAACTGTGCGTGATCATATAGCAAAACGGCATATAGATAAATTTATAGAAATTTAACAGACTCGCAGCAGAAAAGGCAGCCTCATGCAAGCTGCCCTCTATCTGACACTTTTAACATTTCTCCATACCGCAAGGATATG
>CAKQOW010000092.1 GCA_934256595.1 uncultured Clostridia bacterium | reverse complement strand
CTTCCAATGCAGAGGGGTATCCGTCAGGTGCTTGTCCTGCCGGAATCGCGGCGCTGTTCCTGAAAGCGCGGGTCGGAGGGCTTTTCCGCGTTCTCCGGGATCGCCCATGAGCGCCCGAATCGGGACGCGCCGGGGATCCGCCCCTCGGCGCAATATTGGTTGACCCGCCGCTCTGACACGCCCCAACGGTAGGATGCCTCCCGAATAGAGATATAGCCCTTGATTCCGTTCATACCGCACCTCCGCATGGATAATACTTAACACGATATATTATATACGAATATCCGAAGAAACACAAGGCATCCGGCGAAGTGTTCAGAGAAAAGTTACCTATGCAGGGAAGCACAAGAAGCATCGCTGCGAAGGACGGGAGAAAACGTGGCAAGCAGGGCAAAGAGGGTCCTCTTTTGCATTTTCGGGGAGTTTTCGCCGCCGCGAAAACTCCCCTCTGCTTGTCAGGGGCAACGCCCCTAAGACCCCTTTGAACGCGCAGCGTCCTCATGGACTTCGTATCCTTCACCCAGCCACTTGCCGTAGTGATTTTTCCCGCGCTTGGGCGCTGCGATGACGGACAGCCGGTGCTCGGTGCAGATGGCGTCGCTGAGCCGTGCGACATCCCTGCCGGAGCCAAGAAAATCCCGAAACTTCCGCTTGCAGTCCAGCCGGTGGAGTTCCAGATGATGTGATTGTGAATATGCCGCGTGTCGGTATGGGCAGCCACAAGAAAGGCGTGCCTGCCCTTGAGGAAGCGCACGGCGAACGCATAGCCCACGCGGTTTGCTTCCTCCGGCGTGATCTCACCGGGCTTAAAGGACTGGCACACCTGATAGGCGATCACGTCGCTTTGCTGCTCTCTGCCGGTGAGGTGGTGGTTTTGCGCGAATCCATACATTTATGAGTTCCGTTCCCGTTAAAGTTATTTGAAAATAAATCTATTAAATCTTACCCCTTAGTATCTCTTACTGTCCTATATTCCCTCTGATCTGATTATGAACTTAACAGTAGTGTCCGCATCTTTTGCTGCGCCTGCATAGTTTCTGTATGCTTTTGCCGCATCTATCTTGCTGTTCATACTGTCGACAGAGCTGTTTGCTATTTTGTCATACATAGCCGCAATCGAGCCGATGCCCTCATCGTTGAATTTCTTCATGCCTGTTGAAAGTTCAAGGGCTCCGTCCTTGAGCTCAGTTACTCCATCACCCAGCTTGGCGATGCCTGTCGCAATCTGGCCTGTGCTTGTGTTAAGGGTTGATGTTCCTGCCGCAAGCTTGTCGGCTCCTGTGTATGCGCTTGCAATACCGTCGTTTAAGTCCTTCGTGTATCCCGCAAGTGTCCCTGCTCCTGCCGCTTCTGCTTCAAGAGCCTGCTGAAGCTTGACGCTTCCCTCTTTGAGACTCTTAACTCCCTCTGCAAGCTGGCCTGACGCTCCTTTGGCGCCCTGAGCAATCTGATCTACGCCTGTTCTGATTTCGCCGCTGCTGCTGAGATTTTCGATAGCCTGACCCTGTCCTGCGTTTGTCTGCTCAAGTCCTGCTATAGCTTTGTCAAGGGCTGCTGTGTCAACGCCTGCCGCCTTATAGGCTTCTCTTATCTGTTTGAGCTGGCCGATTACTTCGCTTTCCTTGGAGTTTATTTCTGACATTGTCGTATAGAGCTTATCAAGGCCTGCGTCTACATTTTTAAGTCCTGTGTAAATCTGACCCACTCCGCTTGTTGCTTTTTCGATGTCGTCAGGTGAAAGCATATTCATACCTGCAACAAGATCTTTTGCCCCCTTGCAGGTTGCCTCAAGGTTTGTCTGTAAATCGGAAACTCCTGCATAGAGGTCTGTACTTCCCTTTGAAAGCTTGGCAAGTCCTGCCTTGAGTGTCTTCATATTCCTGTCTATTTCTGTTACTCCGTCCTGAATCTTTGTCATATATCCGTCAACCAGACCGAACTTTTCGGCTGCTGTGCTGATGCCGTCTGACAGGGTCTTGGCTCCGTCGGTAAGCATCTGCGAGGAGCTTACCAGCTCGTCAACAGAGCTTTGCAGGTCGCCCAGTGAGCCTAAGTCTCCGTCAAGGTCTTTGAGCATTTCGTTTGAAAGCACTGTTACCATAGTTTCATATGTGAAGTCTGTGGTGTCCGCTTTGATTACGATTTCATCTGAAATATCAAGTCCGAGGCTTCCTGTTATATCTGCCATACCCGGAAGTGCTATGCCTGCAACGTAGTAGTCGTCTCCGCTGTTTATAATCTGGCCGCTGTTTATTTTGACATTGCTGAATTTATCGCCGTCAAGCACCATGCCTGTAACCGCAGCAAACGGCGAGTTCTGCTGTGCCTGATATGTGATATGAATTTCAACGCTGCCTTTCTGACCCTTGATTTCTTCAGGTGTCACATATTTGCCGTCAAGCATGTAGCTTGCGCTCATTTTTACCGGCAGCTCCTTGTCGGATTTGCCCTGATAATATATATCGTTTCCGTCTGCATTCCATTTGACGGTTTTGCCGTCCTGTCTGAATGTTTCATCACCCTTGACGTTTTCGATGTCTGTAAGGTCTGATTTATCTGTTATTGTTTTCTGTTCATCGTTGTTTTTGAGCCATTCGCTTACGATGACTTCATCTATGTTAAGCTGACTGTCGGCAACTGCGTATACGGTTTCTTCTTTTTCAATTCCCGATGCTGCAAATACCGGGCAGGCTGTTCCCACTACCAGCACTGCTGCAACTCCTGCCGACAGAATTCTCATTCCTCTTGATTTAAGCATTGATATTTCCTCCTTTTTTAACCAAGCCCCTCATTCCCTTTGTGGTCCTGCATATTACCTTGTCGAATATCATCAGGAATGACGGAAGTATAAGTATTACTGCTGCCATACTTATGATAGCTCCTCTTGCCATAAGTCCGCACATTGAGCCTATGATGTCAACATCCGAGTAAATTCCCACGCCTATGGTTGCCGCAAAGAAGCCGAGGGCGCTTATCATAATTGACGGCATACTTGTTTTGAGTGCGGTCCCGACTGCCTTTTCTCTGCCGCAGCCGCCTATTCTCTCCACTTTGTATCTGTTGGTCATAAGTATCGCATAGTCTACAGTTGCGCCAAGCTGAATTGTACTTACGCATATAGGGGCGATGAATGCCAGCAGATTGCCTGTGTAAAACGGTATTCCCAGATTGATGAATACTGCAAATTCTATTACCGCAACCAGTATGAACGGAAGTACCGCCGATCCCAGCGCGATAGCGATTATAACCAGTACCGCCAGAATCGATATGAAGCTTACAACCTTGAAGTCGTGTGATGTAATCTTAATCATATCCTTGGTGCAAGGGGCCTCACCTATAAGCATTGCGTCCTTGTCGTAATCATCAACTATTTTGTTTATCTCGTTTATCTGAGCGTTTACCTCATCTGTCGCAACTCTGTATTCGGAGGTGATTATTACAAGCTGTCTGCCTCCCTCCGAGAGCAGCGAGGATACATCGTCAGGAATTATATCCTTTGGTATCAGCCTGCCGAGAAGTGTATCTCTGCCAAGCACCAGCTTGACTCCGTCCACATCTTCTATACGGTCAAGCATTTCCTTTGAGTCTTTGATATCCATATCGGAATCGCACAGCAGCATATGAGTCGAGTCCATGCCGAATGTGTCGTTTAATTTGGTGTTTGCAACAACGCAGTCCATATCCTGCGGTATTGACTGGTCAAGGTCATAATACTGATCTGCATTTAAATATCCGTAAAGGGCAGGTATCATAACTATTATGAACATTACCGCCATGGCTCTTCTGTGTTTGAGTACGAAGCCTGCTATTCTGTCTGTTCTCAGGTTAACCGGCTTGTGGGTTGTCTTATCGATGGCCTTGTCGCATATGAGTATGAATGATGGAAGAACTGTTACTGATGCTATTACGCCAAGTATTACTCCTTTTGCCATTACTATTCCAAGGTCTGCTCCCAGTGTAAAGCTCATAAAGCATAACGCTATGAAACCGGCTATTGTGGTTACAGAACTTGCTGATACAGATGCGATTGTTGCCCGTATCGCCTCTGCCATTGCCGTATTGTGATCCGGTGTTTTTTCCTTATGTTCGCAGTAGCTGTGCCACAGGAATATCGAGTAGTCCATTGTAACTCCCAGCTGAAGCACTGCGCTTATTGCCTTGGTTACGTATGATATTTCACCCATAAATATATTTGTTCCCAAGTTTACAATGATTGCTATTCCTATACTTGCAAGGAATATAACCGGGAGCAGGAACGAATCCATAAATACCGCAAATACTATGCATGCCAGAAGTACCGCCAGCGCCACATATATAGGTTCTTCTGCCTCTGCCAGATCTTTAAGGTCTGTTATGTATGCTGACATACTGCTTACAAAGCACTGTTTGCCCGCTATCTGGCGTATATCCTTGATGGTGTCCATAGCTTCGTCTGAAGAAATTGTTGTGCTCAGAAACACCGCCATAAGTGTGCAGTCACCGTTATTGAATTCATTGTAAATGTCGTCGGGAAGTATTTCCTTTGGAACTGTTATGTCTGCAATGCTGTCATACCACAGCGCCGAGTCCACGTATTCCAGATCTTCGATTTTTTCTCTTGCCGCTGATACGTCTTTGTCGTCCATATCTTCGAATATCAGCAAAGCAAATGATCCCTTGTTAAAGTCGTCTAAAAGTATTTTCTGTCCCTGTACTGTCTGTATGTCATCAGGCAGGTATGTGAGCATATCGTAATTTATACGAGTGTTCAGATAGCCGAATATACAAGGAATAAGAAG
>CAKQOW010000091.1 GCA_934256595.1 uncultured Clostridia bacterium | reverse complement strand
CCGGACCCTTTTTTATATATATGTAATTACATGTTAGCTACGATAGCATCTTCAAATATCTTAAGACCTGCTTCAAGCTGTTCATCAGTTACGCAAAGCGGGCAAAGGAATCTGATTACGTTGTTGTATGTTCCTGCTGCTTCGAGTAATAAACCGTTGTTCATAGCAGTCTGTACGATCTTTCCTACTAATTCAGCGTTAGGTTCTTTAGTTGCCTTGCTCTTAACGAATTCAACACCCATCATAGCGCCAAGACCTCTAACGTCGCCTACTACTTCGTACTTGTCTTTCCATTCGTTGAATCTCTTCATGCCAACTTCTGCAATGTGCATAGCCTTTGCAGGATAGTCATCTCTCTGCATAACTTCTGCAACCTTTAATGCTGATGCTGCTGATAATGCATTAGCACCGAAAGTACCACCGATTGTACCGCCTGTTACAGCGTCCATAACCTCTGCTCTTGCAGTTACTGCTGATAATGGTAATCCAGCGCCGATTGACTTAGCTGTAGTCATAATATCAGGAGCTGCGCCTGCTTCTGCGAAATACTGTGAAGCAAACATCTTACCTGATCTTGCCCAACCGCACTGTACTTCGTCACAAATCATTAAGATACCGTGTTCGTCACAGATTTTTCTAACTGCCTTAACCCATTCGATTGGAGCAGGAACAAATCCGCCTTCGCCCTGTACAGGTTCGAATACGATTGCTGCGCATGCATCATATGGAGTAGCTTCGATAAATACGTCTTCTAATTTCTTTACATAGTAGTCGATAGCTTCTGCTTCTGTCATATTGCCGGGAGCTCTGTAAAGGTTAGGGAATTCTGCTCTGTATACGCCATCAGGGAAAGGTCCCATGCCTACTGCATATGCTTTCTTAGCAGTCATTGTCATTGTTAATGATGTTCTGCCGTGGAATGCACCTGTGAATACGATGATGTTAGGTCTGCCGGTGTAGTTTCTTGCAATCTTAACAGCGTTTTCATCTGCTTCTGAACCTGAGCATACGAACATTGTCTTTTTCTGGTCACCCTTAACAGGAACGATTTCGTTCATCTTCTCTGCTAATGCAACATAACCTTCGTGAGTTGTGATGTTGAACATTGAGTGGAAGAACTTATCAGCCTGTTCTTTAACAGCTTCGATACATTCAGGGTTGCTGTATCCGATGTTTAATACGCCTACGCCGCCGATCCAGTCAAGGAATATGTTGCCGTCAACGTCTTCGAACATAGCGCCTTCGCCTCTTTTGATTACTGCTTTGTAAGCAGTTCCGATACCGTTAGGAACAGCCTTTGCTCTTCTGTCCATGATTTCCTGACCTTTTGGTCCCGGAAGTGTGCCGGTTACGATTTTAGGTAATGCTTCTCTTAATGACATTTTAATTTCCTCCTGATTATTATATATTTAAACTTAACGTTTTAATATTACTGTACCTTAGTTCATTATATCCTTTTATATATATCTTTTCAAATGACAAACTTGCTGACTTTATCTTATTAATATGACAAATTAGTCATTATCACTGGTTATTACTGAGCCCAGGTTCAAAGAGTCTTTCTGAAGCGCCAGAACAAGATCATTTATTCTCGACATTTTTTCAGGTGAAATCTTCTCTCCCATAACAAGACCCGTATTGTAAAGCAGGTTTTCAATCTGATCGTGTATCTCTATAATTCTCTGCTTTGTCGCCTCAACAGCCTCATTGTCTATAGCGTCTTCATAGATTTCCTCTTTGCTTACAATCTCAGTCTTTTTGAGTTCAAATTCGGAAACGCCTGTAACCACCACAGGATTATATCCAAGTCTTTCTCTGATTGAAGCTGCAAGAGCTTCCTTTGACTCCAGCTCGCCGTGAACTAAAAACAGCTGCTTAGGCTTAACCTGAAATCCTGAAAGCCAGCCTAAAAGACCTTCTTTGTCCGCATGTCCCGAAAAGCCCTCAAGGTTATATATTTCGGCATTGACGTGAACTGCCTCACCGAAAAGCACAACGTCTTTCTGTCCCTCTGTAAGCATTCTGCCTAAGGTTCCCTCTGCCTGATAGCCTACAAAGATTACGCTTGATTTAGGGTCCCACAGGTTGTGTTTCAGATGATGTCTGATCCTGCCTGCTTCACACATGCCGCTTGCGGATATGATTATTTTAGGCTTCCTGTCCATATTGAGAGCCTGAGACTCTGCCGTAGATCTTGTAAATCTCAGATTAGGGAAATCCAGCGGATTATCGCCCTTCAATATATATGCTTTGGTTTCCTCGTCAAACACCTGCGCGTTTCTGCGAAACACCTCTGTTGCGCTGGTTGCCATAGGGCTGTCTATATATACCGTAAGCTTTTCGAGCTCGTCCTTGTATTCGGGTCTTTCGAGATAAAACCTGTTGAATTCATAAATAAGCTCCTGCGTCCTGCCCACCGCAAATGACGGTATGACAACAGTGCCGCCTCTTCTGGTTGTTTTGATTACTATATCCAGAAGCTGCTCTATGCTTGTGGCATTTTCAGGGTGAAGTCTGTTGCCGTAGGTGGATTCCATAATTACATAATCAGCTTTTTTGATTATTGTGGGGTCTCTTAATATCGGTCTGTCCAGTACACCTAAGTCTCCTGAAAATACCGTCTTGTAAACATTGTCATCTTCGGTTGTCCAAAGCTCTATTATTGCCGAGCCCAGAATATGTCCCGCATCATTGAAAACGATTTTCATCTCGTCATTTATCTCAAACAGCTGATCATACATAACCGGTCTGACATATTCGAGGGTTTCCTCGGAATCCTTTACTGTGTACAGTGGCTCCACGGGCTTTCTGCCGGCTCTTTCGTTTTTGCGGCTCTGCCATTCGGCTTCCTTTTCGTGTATAAATCCGCTGTCTTTGAGCATTACCTCAAGCAGATCTGCCGTAGCATCTGTGCAGTAAATAGCTCCTTTAAATCCTCTCTTTACCAGTAGCGGCAGTCTGCCGCAGTGATCTATATGCGCATGACTCAGCACTACGCACTCGATTTCTGCCGGATCAAACGGAAACGGCTCCTCATTTAATGCGTCCTGCGCTTTTCCTCCCTGAAACTGGCCGCAGTCAAGAAGTATCTTGTGGTTCTCTGTCGAAAGCAGATGACATGAACCTGTTACTCCTGTTGCTGCTCCGCAAAACTTAATCTTCATAATTCAATCCATCTCCTTAAATTAGAAAGTATGCTCGCTTATTATGCGGTTTTTCATTTCCCATAAATTCTGTGACAGATCCACATAGTATGTCTGCGGATTGTCGAATCTCAGCATTTCGTCCCAAAGCGTATCAATCTGCTCTGCGCAGTAGGTTCTGATTTCATCAACCGACGGGCTTTCGTATACCTTAACGCCCTTGTCAAACAGCTTGACTCTGAGATTCTTTACATAGAAATTGCATAGCTTTTTCTTTTTCCATACTGCCTTAGGATCGAATATTTCATATCCGTCCTCTTCAGGTATTGTTTCTCCGTCTAATGTTATAACGTCGGCAAGCGCCTTGTTGGTTGTCTTGTCGTAAATTCTGAAAACGCTCTTGAAGCCCGGATTTGTAATCTTCTCAACGTTTTCGCTTATCTTCATTTTAGGTGTCATTACACCGTCCTTTTCCAACGCAGCCAGCTTGTATACACCGCCGAAAACAGGCTCTGATTTGGCTGTAATAAGTCTTTCACCTACGCCAAAGGAATTGATACAGGCGCCTTCAAGCAGCACGTCTCTGATGATATACTCGTCAAGAGAGTTTGATACTACTATACTGCAGTCCTCAAAGCCTGCATCGTCAAGCATTTTTCTTGCCTGTTTGGTCAAGTAGGTCACATCGCCTGAGTCTATTCTTATTCCCATCTTTGACGGTTTCATTTCCTTAAAGACTCTGATTGCTGCCGGAACTCCCGATTTGAGTACATTGTAGGTGTCTACAAGAAGTACGCAGTTGTCCGGATATATTTCAGCATATTTCTTAAATGCCTCATATTCGTTTTCGTACATCTGCACCCAGCTGTGAGCCATTGTTCCCAGCGCCGCAATACCGTCCTCTCTGTCGGAAATTGTACAGGCTGTGCCTATGCAGCCGCCTATATATGCCGCTCTGGCACCGTAAACCGCCGCCGCCGTACCGTGTGCTCTTCTTGTTCCGAATTCCATCACGCCTCTACCCTTTGCAGATCTTACAATTCTGTTTGCTTTGGTTGCAATAAGGCTCTGATGATTTATAAGGAGAAGAATCATTGATTCTACGAACTGAGCCTGAATAATAGGCCCTTTCACTGTAACTATAGGCTCCTGCGGAAATATCGGCGTACCTTCGGGAACCGCCCATACGTCACAGGAGAATTTGAAGTTTCTGAGATATTCGAGGAATTCCTCGCAGAACATCCCCTTGCTTCTTAAAAAGTCTATGTCTTTGTCTGTAAACTTCAGGTTGTCCAGATAGTCTATCATCTGCTCTACGCCTGCCATTACGGCAAATCCGCCGCCGTCGGGAACGGATCTGAAGAACATATCAAAATATGCGATATCATCTGCCATACCTGTTTCAAAATAACCATTGGCCATAGTAAGCTCATAAAAATCTGTCAGCATGGTTAGATTGATTTTTTCATTGTCACCCATTGGATTCTTCCTCTGCTTTCGTTATTTACAATTACTTTAACTGTGCAAACAAGTACCGTAATTGTTTTAAAGTGTATAGTTATGTAATTTACATTATACCACTAAATCACCCCAATGTAAAAGGAATTAAAGCAATTAGAAATGTATCAAAAAACAGCAAAGCTGTACATATTTCTCCCCTAATAAAAACAACCGCCGGATTTATTCCTCCGACGGTAATCTGTTCTGTTCTGTTTCTAATTGTTTTGTACCTTGTTCCAGCTTTGCTTCTGTCTGTTCCAGAGTATCAAGTTTTCCTTTTTCTTTGATTA
>CAKQOW010000090.1 GCA_934256595.1 uncultured Clostridia bacterium | reverse complement strand
ATAGCTCCTGCCATTCCCAATCCTAAAATACATTTTGCTGCACTGGCCATAATATCCCTCCTGTTCAATTACTTTTATTAATATTATGGTTTCCACATCTGCGTTAAATATGATATAATTTTTTGAACCGGGAGGAGTAATATTATGAAATACAGTGAATTAGGCAAAACAGGAATTAAAGTAAGTCAGATAGGCTTCGGTGTGCTTACTGTAGGCGGCTCGCAGCTTAATCTGCCGGTTGCAGAGGGCGCTGCCGTATTAAGATATGCTTTTGAAAAAGGCATTGATTTTCTGGATACAGCTCAGTACTATCAGACTTATCCGTATATACGCGAGGCTCTCAAAGGCGGCAGGTTTGAGCCTGTAATAGCCTCTAAATGTCTTGATTATACTTACAGAGATATGGAGTTTGCCATTGAGGAAGCCCGAAAGGAGCTTGACAGAGATGTTATAGATATATTTCTGATGCACGAGGTCAGAAATGATCCGGATTTTGAGCTCAGAGCCGGCGCATGGGAATGTCTTAATGATTACAAGGCAAAAGGCATTGTCAAAGCAGTCGGCGTTTCGACTCATCATACTGATGTGGCTCACAAAGTTGTTGATATTCCGGAGTGTGACATACTGTTTCCACTTATCAATTATCAGAGTCTCGGCATCAGATGCGGTGACGGCCCCGGTACTAAGGAGTCTATGGCAGAGGCCATAAGGCTGTGCTCCGAAAAGGGCAAGGGCGTTTTTGCAATGAAAGTATTTGGAGGCGGTAATCTAACGGGTACATATCAGCAGTCTCTTGATTATGTAAAAAATCTGCCGGGAGTTGATTCTATGATGATAGGTTTTGGCAAGACTCATGAGATTGATCAGATTTGCGATTATATAGACGGTGTTATGGAGCCGGATTTTCAGCCCGATGTTTCTAAGAAGAAGATAAGAATTGATCAGGGCGACTGCGAGGGCTGCGGCGCCTGTATCGAAAGATGTCCAAATCACGCCATATTCAGAAATTCAAACGGGCTTGCAGAGGTGGATCACAGCATATGTCTGACCTGCGGCTACTGCGCCCCTAAATGTCCCGTTCGGGCGATTATTATGTTCTAGATATGTTTACAGCGCATCAGAGTTTAACTGCTGCGCTGTTTTTGCTAGTCTATAAAGCCTCCGCCGATTACCATGTCTTTGTAGTAAAATACAATGGACTGTCCCGGAGTTGCGGCTCTCTGAGGCTCTGAGAACACAGCCTCTACTGTATCTTCATCTGTCTGCCTGATTACTGCTTTTGCAGGTCTTGCGGCATATCTTATCTTTGCCTCAACCTCGGCTCCGTCAAAGTGCTCCGGCAAAGCGCCGTTTCCTGTGGCTGTAAAGAAATTGTTTTTTGAACATACGGTATTGCTGAAAAGGTCTTTGTTATCTCCAAGAGTTACCGTATTATTATTATTGTCAAGTTTCAGTACAAACATTGGTTTTCCGAATGTCATACCGAGTCCCTTGCGCTGTCCCACTGTGAAATTGACGATTCCCTGATGCTCCCCTATTATATTGCCGTCAAGATCGATGAAGTTTCCGGGTTCTGACCTGTATCCCATATCATTTAACAGGTCAAGATATGTCCTGTCATCAGGTATGAAGCATATTTCCTGACTATCCTTCTGGTGCGCGTTGCTCATGCCCGCATCATCTGCTATTTTTCTGGTTTCGTCCTTTGTTTCAAGGTTTTCAAGGGGCATCAGAAATCTTGATATTACTTCCTGCGGAAGTCTGTAGAGCATATATGTCTGGTCTTTTTTGAGATTGCGACCTCTTCTGATATACCATGAATTTGTTTCCTCATCATAGCAGGTGGAGCCGTAATGCCCCGTCGCTATATAGTATGCCCCTATGTTATCCGCATATTCTGTCAGTGTTTTGAATTTAACGTTGGGGTTACATACGATGCAGGGGTTTGGCGTCCTGCCGGATATATATTCATTGCAGAAGTTATCGACAACTGTGCCGTAAAATTCCTCGTGAACATTTTTGTACACAAAGTTTATGCCGGCTTCTGATGCAACTCTCTCCGCTGCCGCTTTGCCTGCCTCGTTTCCCTCTGATATGTCAAAATAGAGGCCTGTAACCTCATATCCCTGTTCTTTTAATAATAAAGCGGCGATAGTACTGTCCACCCCGCCGCTTAAACCAAGAACTACTTTTTTCTTATCTAAATCGTAATTCATCTGTGTTTTCCTTAAAATTATTCTTCCTCTGTACAGCCGTGTTCGTCATCATCGTCTGCATCAGGATCAAAGCCCTCAAGTCCTGCATATGTCTTGCCGTTTTTCTGGGCATAGTCATAAATTGCCGATTTGATTGCGTGATCTGCCAGAACCGAGCAGTGAACTTTAACTGCTGGAAGTCCTCCAAGCTCATCTATAATCTGCTTGTTTGTAATTGCAAGGGCTTCATCTATTGTCTTGCCGATAATCATATCTGTTGCAACACTTGATGATGCGATTGCCGAACCGCAGCCGAAAGTTTTGAATTTAGCGTCTTTGATAACATCATCTTCGATTTTGAGTGTTATCTGCATCATATCTCCGCATACAGGGCTTCCGTATGTACCTGTACCGTCTGCGTTTTCTATTTCTCCGACATTATGAGGATTCATAAAATGATCCATTACTTTATCGTTATATAATCCCATAACTCTGTTACCAACCTTTCTTTTCTGATACTGAAGATATTTCTCTTAATTTTGCTACTGTTGCAGCAAGTTTTTCTACTACATAGTCAAGGTCTTCTTTAGTGGTGAATTCACCTACCGTAAATCTCAGTGAGCCGTGGATTTTTTCAACCGGTACTCCCAGTGCGGAAAGCACATGTGACGGCTCCAGTGATTTTGATGAGCAGGCTGAGCCTGTTGATACACTTATGCCCTGCGCGTCAAGGTAAAGAAGCATAGCTTCACCCTCTATATATTCGAATGTAATGTTTGCATTGCCCGGGTGTCTGTGCTCCATACTGCCGTTTACAAAGACATTCGGTATGTTCTTTTTGACTTCGTCTATGAAATAGTTTCTGAGGCTGCTTACTCTTTCGATATGCTCAGCCAGATTTTTGTCAGCAAGCTCGGCAGCCTTGCCAAAGCCTACTATGCCCGGCAGGTTCTCTGTACCTGCTCTTTTTTTGTTTTCCTGCGCTCCGCCGTGAATGAAGCTAGGTAATCTGACACCCTTTCTGATATACAGCGCGCCTATTCCTTTAGGTCCGTATATTTTGTGTCCTGACATTGACATAAGATCCACACCAAGATCCTTGACATCAATAGGTACGTTTCCAAGTCCCTGCACAGCGTCTGTGTGCATTATAATGCCATGTTCTCTGGCAATTGCCGCGATTTCCTTGATAGGCTCAATTGTACCCACTTCGTTGTTAACCAGCATTATACTGATTAAGATTGTTTTATCTGTAATAGATGCCTTTAGCTGCTCAATGTCTACAAATCCTTCGCTGTCAACATCAAGGTAAGTAACATCATATCCGTGCTTTTCGAGCCATTCACAGGAATGAAGAATAGCGTGATGTTCAATTCTTGATGTGATTATATGATTGCCCTTTGAAGCCTTGGCTTCGGCAATGCCTTTGAGTGCCCAGTTGTCAGCCTCGGTACCGCTGCCTGTGAAAGTAATCTCTGCAGGCACAGCTCCAATAAGCGCTGCCAGCTGTTCTCTTGCTTTGGTTATAGCGTCTTTTGATTCAAGACCCATTGTATATAAACTGGAAGGATTTCCGTACATATCAGAGAAATAAGGCAGCATTTCTTTTAATACTTCTTCTTTAACCGGTGTTGTTGCTGAATAATCTAAATAAACGTTTCTCATTAAATACTCCTTTTTCTATCTTATACACTACCCTTTATTATAACAAATTTTCGCAGAAGTTAAACAGTTTTTATTAATATTTTTATTAAAAATCTGCATGAGCGCAATTAAATCTTTTATTGCCGCACAGATATTCCGGCAATTTTATAGTTTTCCCCTGTTTTTTTGATAACCACAGTGTAGCTGATGCTCTCATACAGCCCTTTTTCAAAGCGCCAGTCTATAACCGCGCTGTATACCTCATATCCCGATTTACTGACTGTACGCTCAAGTTCTTTTATGTACATATCCTCTACCCTGCATATTTCCGTATCGGAAAAGTTCTCGACATATCCAAGATCGGCTTCAAGCTGCTGGCCTGTTTCTATTTCGTAGAGCTGTTTTTGAGCAGCCTTTTGTGTAAGCTCACCGTATTGCAGCAGTTTAAAAAGGTTTGTCCTCTGCTCCAGCAGATATTCCGCATCGTTTCGGGCATTGTCAAACCCTGTAAGCAGCACGCACACACCTATAAGCAGCGCCGCTGTCAGTATTATATATATTTTTTTCATAATCTCCTACCCCCTGTAAGAGATATTGTAAAATAAAAAGGAAGCAATATGTGAACATTGCTTCGTCTTTTGTCTGCATTTAATTGTTTTTTTCAACATCGTCTACAATTTCGATGTTCTCAAGCTGCGCTCTGAAATTCTCTCTGAAAGCCTTGAGGTAGCGCTCCCTGAGCAGCTTCTGTTCGACTTTTTCCTCGCTTGTAAGTCCCTCTGCCTTGCTCTTTCTTGCAAGTACGTTTATTCTATCTACAAGATCCTTGGTAATTCTGTTTTCCATCATTAACTCCTCTGTATATTAATCTTATCTATTCTAACACATTTCTGAAATATATGTTAATTATATCATACAGATAGCTAAAATACAACAAACAAATTATATTTCCATCAACAAATCAAGCAAATTAATTATAATTTTGCTTTGCAAATGAGGTTAAGTCATATCATCGCATATTTCTACCAATCGTGCTTTACACTCCTAGGAAATCCTGACGTTTTAAAGCCCTAGTCCAGTTTGTATTAGCAAACTGTGACAGGTCTTATGCAAAGACTCTACACATATTAT
>CAKQOW010000089.1 GCA_934256595.1 uncultured Clostridia bacterium | reverse complement strand
ATACCGGTTCCGGATACCACAAGTTACCAATTTTTTATTATTTCGATTGTCCACTTGACGGGGTGCAGTTCAAAGATGCTTATTTCATTTCTGAAAGTTTTTTGTAATCCTCATATCTTTCCATTGCCTGTTTTTCTGTCAGTTCAAACAGCTTGTCGGCAACCTGAGGGAATTCCTTTGCAAGTGAGGAATATCTTGTCTGTCCCATAATGAATTCCTTGAACTTGCCGTTTGGTTCCTTTGAGTCGAGGATAAACGGATTTTCGCCCTTTTCTTTGAGCATAGGGTTGTATCTGTAAAGCTGCCAGTAACCGCAGTCAACAGCGTCTTTGATGTTTTCCTGTGATTTGCCCATGCCCTTTGAAAGACCGTGGTTGATGCAAGGTGCGTAGCAGATTATCAGTGAAGGTCCGTCGTAGCTTTCTGCTTCTGTGATAGCCTTCATAAGCTGATTTTTGTCTGCGCCCATTCCAACCTGCGCAACATATACATAGCCGTATGACATTGCCTGCTTGCCCAGATCTTTTTTGCGGATTTTCTTTCCGGAAGCCGCAAACTTGGCGATAGCTGCTGTAGGAGTTGACTTGGAAGCCTGACCTCCTGTATTTGAATATACTTCTGTATCGAATACAAGAACGTTGATGTTTTCGCCTGAAGCAAGAACATGGTCAAGTCCGCCGTAGCCGATATCGTAAGCCCAGCCGTCACCGCCCAGAGCCCATACGGATTTCTTCACAAGATAATCCTTGTTCTCTGCAATACGCTGGCAAAGTCTGATTATTATATCGTCATTTGTGTTAAGTTCTTCGATTTCTCTGAGTACAGCTTCGCTCTTTTCTCTTGATACTGAGCCGTCATTCATATTGTCAAGCCATTCAACTATAGCTTCTCTGAGTGATTCGTCAACGTCAAGCTGGAGCAGAGCTCTCATATCGTGTTCGATTTTTTCTCTCATCTGCTTCTGAGCCAGGAACAGTCCATATCCGAATTCAGCATTGTCCTCAAACAGTGAGTTTGACCACGCAGGTCCTCTGCCGTTTTCGTCAGTGCAGTAAGGCATTGACGGCGCTGATGCTCCCCATATTGATGAGCAGCCGGTTGCGTTTGCAATCATCATTCTGTCGCCAAACAGCTGAGTTATGAGCTTGATATACGGAGTTTCTCCGCAGCCTGCGCATGCGCCTGAGAATTCGATGTATGGTTTTGCAAACTGGCTTCCCTTTACAGTGTGAGTGTCAACCAGCTTATCCTTGCGAGGAATACTCATTGCATAGCTCCAGTCGTCAGCCTCCTGAAGTTCTTCTGCGTAAGGCTTCATTACAAGAGCCTTTTCCTTTGCAGGGCATATGTCTGCGCAGTTGCCGCATCCAAGACAGTCGAGAGCTGAAACCTGCATTCTGTAGTGATGTCCTTTGAGTTCCTTGCCAATTGCAGGTATTGTTCTGAATGACTGAGGAGCCTTTGCTTTTTCTTCTTCTGTAAGCAATATAGGTCTGATTGCAGCGTGCGGACATACAAATGAACACTGGTTGCACTGGATACAGTTTTCTTCTTTCCATTCAGGAAGCATAATTGCAACACCACGTTTTTCGTATGCGCTTGTGCCTGACGGGAATGTACCGTCTTCTCTGCCGGAGAATGCGCTTACAGGAAGATCGTCACCCTCCTGGTGATTCATAGGAATAAGGATTTCTTCTATGAACTCAGGAAGCTCTTCGTATTTTTCCTTAGGGTTCTGAACATCAGCCCATTCGTCAGGAATTTCAACCTTATGGATAGCAGTAATGCCCTTGTCTACAGCAGCGCAGTTCATATCTACTATCTTCTGGCCTTTTTTCTTGTATGTCTTTTCGATACCTTCCTTGAGGTATTTGATTGCATCATCTAAAGGCATAACCTCTGAAAGCTTGAAGAATGCAGCCTGCATTATCATATTGATTCTGCCGCCCAGACCGATTTCCGATGCTATCTTCCAGCCGTCTATAATGTAGAAGTTTATGTCCTTTCTTGCCAGATCTCTCTTAACCTTTGCAGGCAGATGATTTTCGATTTCCTCAGGAGTCCACAGACAGTTGAGCAGGAATGTGCCGCCCTTCTTGAGATCCTTGAGCATATCGTACTGTCTCAGGTATGCCTGATTGTGACAGGCAACAAAGTCAGCGTGATTTATAAGGTAGGTTGACTGTATAGGGTGTTCACCGAATCTCAGATGTGAGATTGTAACTCCGCCTGATTTTTTGGAGTCATATGAGAAATACCCCTGCGCATAAAGGTCAGTCTTGTCACCTATGATTTTGATTGCTGTCTTGTTTGCGCCTACTGTACCGTCTGAGCCAAGTCCCCAGAACTTGCACTTTATAGTTCCCTCAGGTTCTCTTGCGATACCTTCAGTGAACGGAAGTGAGTGACCTGTAACGTCATCTTCGATACCTACTGTGAAGTTGTTCTTAGGTCTCTTGTGATACAGGTTGTCAAATATTGAGTGGATCATTCCGGGAGTTGTGTCCTTGGAGCCAAGACCGTATCTGCCGCCGTATACCTCGGGAGCGTTTTTCTCTCCGTAAAGAGCTGTTCTTACGTCCTGATAAAGAGGCTCGCCCAGCGCGCCCGGTTCCTTTGTTCTGTCTAATACTGCAATTCTCTCAACAGTTCTAGGCAGTACGTCAAGGAAATATTCCTTAACAAAAGGTCTGTAAAGTCTTACCTTGATAAGTCCTACTCTGTGACCTTCTGATATTAGCTTGTTCATTGTTTCTTCGATTGTTTCACATACTGAACCCATTGCAACGATTACATTCTCTGCATCAGGTGCGCCGACATAATCAAAAGGCTTGTATTTTCTGCCTGTAAGCTCACCGATTTTGTTCATATATTCAACTACAACCTCAGGTACTTCATCATAGAACTTGTTTGCAGATTCTCTTGCCTGGAAAAAGATGTCAGGGTTCTGCGCTGTACCTCTGATTACAGGGTGAGCAGGGTTTAATGCTCTTGCTCTGAACTCTGCAACTGCGTCCCAGTCTACCATTTTTCTAAGGTCATCATAATCGAGAACCTCTATCTTCTGAATTTCATGGGAAGTTCTGAATCCGTCAAAGAAGTGTACGAAAGGCACTCTTGATTTAATTGATGCAAGATGCGCGATACCGCCCAGATCCATTACTTCCTGTACTGAGCTTGATGCCAGCATTGCAAAGCCTGTCTGTCTGCACGCCATTACATCGGAGTGGTCTCCGAATATGCAGAGCGCATGTGTTGATACTGTTCTTGCCGCAACATGTAAAACGCCCGGTAATAATTCACCTGCTATTTTGTACATGTTAGGTATCATCAGAAGCAGTCCCTGTGATGATGTGAAAGTAGTAGTAAGTGCTCCTGCGGAAAGTGCTCCGTGCACTGTTCCTGCCGCACCTGCTTCAGACTGCATTTCAGCGATTTTAACAGTCTGTCCGAAAATGTTCTTCTTACCGTATGCCGCCCATTCATCAACAGACTCAGCCATTGGAGAAGACGGTGTAATCGGGTAAATAGCAGCTACGTCTGTAAACGCATACGCAACGTGTGCCGCAGCTGTATTTCCGTCCATAGTTTTCATTCTGCGATTGGCCATAATAAATTAATCCTCCAGATAAATAATTGTTCAAATTGTTGTTAACAAATTCTTAACTTTTTGTATTGATGTAATACAGAATATTGTATCAGTTATACTATGATATGTCAACATTGTACCTCACTTAATACAATATACAAATTTCGCTCGAAAATAGCAAATTCATTAATTTAATCGTTTATTTTTTGCCCTATTTCTATCATTTTATTAACTTCTTTGCTTTAAAAACAATTTAGTATAAAATTTCAGACGTATCAGTTACAAAATAAAAAAATATTTTTTATTTCTTTTCACCATATATTTTTGATTTTTTTAATGTTTATACACAATTCGCATTACATTTTTTCCCTTTTATATCTCTTGACTAAACTTTGTTTTAGGGTAAAATATACTTATCAATACATACTTCAGGAGAATTCTATGAACACATTTATAACATTTGAAAACAGAATATGCCTTGTAACCGGCGCAGGCAGTGAAAACGGCATAGGTTTTAGTACCGCCAGAATACTCGGAGAGCTTGGCGCAAGGGTATATATGGTATCTACAACAGACCGTATATTCAAAAGAGAAGCGGAGCTTAAACATCTTGGAATAAACGCGAAGGGCTGCATTGCGGATCTTATGAACAGAAATCAGGTAAAGGCCCTTGTTTCAGATATTATCGCAGAGGACGGCAGAATAGATGTGCTTGTCAACAATGCCGGTATGGTGCAGACAGGAGTCGCAGAGGAGGATTTCACTTCATTTGCAGAGCTGTCATACGAAAGCTGGGACAACGACATTGCAAGAAATCTCAATATACCTTTTAACGTGACCCGTCAGGTACTGCCTCATATGATAAAAAACCGCTACGGCCGCATCGTAAACACATCATCTGTCACAGGACCTGTCGTAAGCAATCCCTGCGAGGCTTCATACAGCGCCGCAAAATCCGCAGTAACCGGTATGAGCAGGTCAATTGCCATAGAAACCGCAAAGGACAATATATCTATAAATAATGTGCTTCCAGGCTGGATACAGACCTCTTCACAGACAGAAGCCGAATATCAGGGAGGACTGAATACTCCCGCAGGCAGAAGCGGCACAGCCGAGGAGGTTGCAAATATGATAGTGTTCCTCTGTTCAGATAAGGCATCATATATTACAGGACAGGATTTCATAGTTGACGGCGGCAACACCATACAGGAGTACAAGGGCAGCTCCGAATACTACTATTAATATTATCTACCGTAAATCATCTGCAAGATTAACTTCTGCAGATGATTTTTTCACGTCTGCAGAAGTTCCGTTTATGATTTTATTAAACTTTATTAACATTCTATTAACACCCCGAATATATGATTTTTCTGTGATATAATGCATTTCACAGCGACTGGTCGCAAGAGAGCAGTAAGTTCTTATAACAAGCAGAATAAGAACTCTTGCATAAGACCTGCCACAATTTGCTTACACAAATTGGGCTAGGGCTTCAAGAGCTGATGAAATACACATGCCTTTTTGCCCCAAGCT
>CAKQOW010000088.1 GCA_934256595.1 uncultured Clostridia bacterium | reverse complement strand
AAAAAGTGTTGTTCTGCCAACACTTTTTTGCAGATACAGATGATACAATATAGGTTGACTGATTATATTGTTGTGCAAACACAGAGCAAAAGGTTTTAAGATACATAAGGCTGAAATTGTGAAAAAACGGATTTTTGGAGGAGAAGAAGTGAACAGAAAATTATTTGGACTTATTATATTACTGGCAGTGACAGTGTGCGTATTTACAGGCTGCGGAGGCAGTACAAATGCAGGCGACGGTGAAACATGGGTCATAACAGATTCCTGCGGCAGAGATGTTGAAATACCTGCTGATATAGACAGAGTCGCACCGTCGGGATCTACTTCGGAGATGGTGCTTATGACAATTGCGCCGGAGAAACTAATAGGTCTTTCAAGCACGCCGTCAAAGGAGCAGATGAAATATTATCCCGAGGATATGTGGACACTTCCCACCTTTGGACAGTTTTACGGCAGCAAGGCCAATCTGAATATGGAAGCGCTGATTGCGGCAGACCCGCAGATAATAATTGATATAGGGGACAAAAAAGAAACCCACAAGCACGATATGAACACAATACAAAAGCAGACGGGTATTCCTACGGTGTTTGTTGAGGCAACACTTGACACCTTCCCGCAGGCCTACAGAACCTTAGGCAAAATACTGGGCAAGGAGGAAGCGGGAGAAACCCTTGCGGCATATGTTGAAGATACGGCCCGCGAGGCAAGAGCAAACGCCGCGCTGATACCGGACAGCAAAAAACTGTCCGTATATTACGGCACAGGCTCGGCGGGACTTAACGCCAACGCCTCCGGCTCGATACAGTCAGACGTTATAGATGTAATCGGAGCCGTAAATGCGATACAGGTGCCCGAAGATGAGATAACAAACAGCGGCGGCGGCACTCTTGTAAATATGGAGGAGCTGTATATGGCAGACCCTGACGTTATAGTTCTGACTACAGGCGGACCGTACAATGATCTTGAGAAAAAATCCAGCGGCTGGTCGGGACTTAACGCTGTCAAATCCGGCAGCTGTTATGAAATTCCGAATCTGCCTTACTGCTGGCTCAGCGGACCGCCGTCAATAAACAGAGTTATAGGTATCTGGTGGCTGGGCAATCTGGTATATCCGGATATATATGATTACGATATGATTGAAAAAGCAAAGGAATTCTATTCTCTTTTCTGGAACTATGAGCTTACAGATGAAGAGGCTAAGGAAATGCTTGCGAATTCAACATTGAAACAGCGGAGGGAATTTTGATTAGAAGATTAAAAAGACAACTGTCGGTGATAGTGCTCTGTCTTATGCTTCTGCCTGCGGCAACGCTTACCTGCTACGGAGCGGGTACCGTTACCGATACAATAACCATCAAGGTGGGCTACTGGGGGATAGAACAGAGCGACTATGTGGAAAAAGCCACCTATCACTGGACAGAGCTTGATGACAATGTGGGCGGAGCCATGACGACTCACGAGGTGGCCTATTCTTTCTACAGAGAGGGCGCAGACCACCGCTTCGGCACCGTAATAGACTCGGCGAGAGGCTTTTACATCGAGGACCTTATAGAATATGCGGGAGTGTCTCTTAGAGATATACAGAGCATATCTTTCTATACGGCTGACAAGGACATAGGGTATTTCACATCGTTTACATCAAGCGAACTGTTCAGAACCGAAAGATACTACTTCAACAATCTTGCAGGCTATCTGACGCCTGTCTGGAAAGATGAAACCAAAGAAAAAATGGAGGATGTTCTTCTTGACAGCAGGGCGTGGAACGACAAAAAAGTGGTAAAGCCAATGCTGGCGCTTGAGGATAGCTGGGCGACCTACGATGCAGGCACCGAAAACACCGGACCCAACTATACTTCAATGGGAACCGGCAACCGTTTCAGACTGCTTTTCGGACAGACAAGCCCGCAGGAGTCACGGACAAACCAGACTGCAAAATACGTGCACACTATGTATATAGCTCTCAAGGGAGTTCCCAAGGTAAAGCAGGAAAAGGTTGAGCTTTCACAGAAAGTGGGCGCACATACAGTAACCTTTAACGTATCCACAGGTGATGCGGCTATGATACAGGAACTCATAGACAAGCTCAAATGGAGCTCAAGCGATGAGTCCATCCTGAAGATAAAGAACATTTCAATGCAGGCTGCAAACCAGTACAACGATGCAATCACAGTAACCATAGATTACGAAACTCTCAAAGCGGGGGAGGCATTTCTGACCGGCTCCTATCTGGGACTTTCCGTTGAGGGCGGTATCGTAGCTATGGGAGAGGGCGGCGGCACCGGTGACGGAAACGGCGATGCGTCAGGCTCGGGAAGCGGAGGAGATGCTGCCGAAAACGGTTCCGGCAATGCGGGAAGTGATAAAAACAAAGGTGACGAAAACGGCGGCGGACTCAAAGCCTATGTTTTAAATGATGATATAGCAAGGCTTCTGGCCCAGGTTGACGAGTCACAGTATGACCAGGTTGAAGTAAATGAAAACAAGCAGGAGCTTGGACTGATGCCGTTTATCGCAGTGGGCGCAGCCGGACTTATGGCGGCCGGAGCGGCGGCAGGTTACGTGGAATTTATAAGGAAGAGATAGGTGAAATAAATGACGATCTTAGGCAAAGTATTACATTCGATGATAAGTGTGCTGCAGATACCTGTAGTAATCATACTGATACTGTTTATTGCGGCAATTCTGGTTGCAATAGGCTGGATAATTTCAGAGTATATGAACGAGCACAAGCATATGCAGGTGCAGCTTCCAAAACTTCTTGACGATATCAGAGCGGGGGAGCAGCCCATTGAAGAAATAATCGAGACAAGCGGACTTCTCAAAACCCAGAAGGAAGCCCTGATAGAGATAACAAAACACAGCGACTTTAACGATCTGATGCTGGAGTCCCTTGCGGCAAACCTGCTTGAGAGAGAGCAGGAAAGATATGACGCCAAACTCAAGCCAACAGACCTTTTATCAAAGCTTGGGCCAATGTTCGGACTTCTTGGTACGCTGATACCTCTCGGTCCCGGAATAATAGCGCTGGGGCAGGGCGACACCATGACTTTGTCGCAGTCCCTTATGACAGCTTTTGATACTACAATCGCAGGACTTATCGTTGCGGCTATAGCAATCGTGATATCCACCATCAGGAGAGGCTGGTACAACAACTATATGTCAGTCCTTGAAACAGTAATGGACTGCGTTGTGGAAATGGAGAAAAACAGCGATGATTAGAAAAGACAGAAGACGCAAAAACCGCTTTGCAGACGACAGCGACATAAATCCTTTAAACTATGCCGGAAATATGTCCGATGTAATGCTGATACTGGCAGTAGGCATAATGCTGGCTCTTATCATACACTGGAACGTAGACGTATCGACAACCGGAGGGGATGCCTCCTCAGAAAACGGAATGACGCTTGAAGCGCAGGGCGAGCAGATAAACAAAGATGACGCTGTTGAATTTGATGAAAGCGATATAGAGGAAAAAGAGCAGCCGGAGGATATGAACGGCGGAGGTATGAACAAACTGGGTGAAGTGTACTATGATGCCGAAACCGGCAAGTATTACGTTATAAAGAATGAGGAGTAGGAGGTTTTTATGTTCAGAAAGAAACTGTTTTCGCTGCTGCTTTGTACAGCTCTGGTGCTGCAGATGATATGTGTGCCGCAGGCTGCGGTATATGCAGACAGCGGCAAATGGGACGGCAGCGTTGATCTGACATGGTATGAGGAGCAGGGAGGTAAAGCTGCTTCAGACTACTATATCTCAACACCGGCAGAGCTTGCGGGACTTGCGGCCATGGTAAACGGCAAGGTCTCACAGGACTGCAAAAAGATTATAGGCAACAAAAAGCTCATTAAATGCACTAAGGTTGACAACTTCTCCCTTACGGGAGCGCAGGGCGGCAACCAGTCAGACACCGTATATATCGGTACCAGTGAATATGATTTTATGGGCAAGACCATACATATCACGGCAGATCTTGATATGGGCGGCGTATACAAAAACGGCAAATGGTCGGGACCTAACTGGACCCCTATAGGCGGCAAATTCCCTATGGATACAAGATCCTATCAGAAAGGTGAAACCAAAAACGTACAGACCATAGAGTCGTTCTTTAACGGCGTTTTAGACGGCGGCGGACACAAGATAGAGAATCTTTACTGCAACAGATATACAGACAAGGACTTCGGAAACTCAATGGCAATAGGTCTTGTGGGATATATAGCAGAGGACTATGACAAAAATCCGAGCAAAAAACCTGAGGGTTTCCAGCCGGGAGTTAAGAACCTGACTCTCAGCGGATATGTATACGGCAGAAGAATGGTCGGCGGTATTGTCGGAAACGTGGGCGACCTTGAGGGCGGCGCAATTATAGAGAACTGCGGCAACCACGCAGATGTAAGAAGTACAGACTCAAGAGGCAGAGCGGGCATCGTAGGCAGAGGCTATGTGGGCAAGATAGTAAACTGCTACAATACAGGAAATATAACGGGTTCATACCCTACATCATCGGGCGGTATAATCGGTGAAAACGCAGGTATGGATATATACAACTGCTACAATACAGGAACAATAAATGTTGAAAACGCCAAGTACGGCAGAGGCATAGGCGGTCACGATGACGGTTCATACACAGTTGCAAACTGCTACTATTTAGAGGGCTGCGACAATGACCCTGACTCAGAGGGCTACTACAAGGGAGTTTCAACTTCAATCAGTGTAGATGTAAAGTCAATGACAGCAGCTCAGATGAAAGGCGCAGATCTTTACAACGCTCTTAATATCTGCGGCAGCGCATTTGCGGCAGACACAGGCAAGATAAACAACGGATATCCGGTGCTGTTCTTTGAAAGCAGCTCCTATGATGTGGCCAAAACCTGCAAGGTAACTGTAAATCAGGCGCAGGGCGGCACAATTACCGGAAGCATTTCGGGTGAGGTGCCTTACGGCAGTGTGGTACACCTTTCCAATAAGGCTGACGGCGGATACACGATTGATACTTACACTGCAGGCGGCAAACCTGTATATGCAGACTACTATACGGTTACATCAGATGTGACACTTTCTGCGGAATTCATCAGGCTTGAAAAGGGCAGCGTGGAATTTAAAGCAGATGACAGCTACAGCATTTCAGGCAAAAAAGCGGGCACCATATTAAGCGGCGGTGAAACCGTATATGTAAAGGACAGACAGATAT
>CAKQOW010000087.1 GCA_934256595.1 uncultured Clostridia bacterium | reverse complement strand
CGACTTGACTGCCGACTTGACTGCCGACTTGACTGCCGACTTGACTGCCGACTTGACTGCCGACTTGACTGCCGACTTGACTGCCGACTATCTTATATCTTAGTATATCTTTTTTTAAATGATTTTAAAATACATTTTTGATAAATTTATAGTTATTTAAATGAAATCTACCTTGGTGAAATCAAATTTGTTTTATGTCAAAAATGTTGAAATTTCAACGTTTTTAACTACAGGCACACTCCAAATCAGACTGTTGTCTAACAGTGTCATCAATAATACCGGAAAAGAATTAAGCCTTATTGATATGCGACTTCTTAAAGGACTGGAAAGCAATCCTTATACCGCAACTGCAGAAACAGAAAAAAGCTTTAATACTGCCCTAGAACTGCAGATTGCCATATCAAAATTCTAAAAGAGTCTAGCATAATCAAATGCATCGGGAAAAAATCAGGTAAGTGCGTACTCCTCAGTTTAAAATCAATTAAATAAACTATCCAAGTATTGAATAGACCAGCAAAACCAGTCTGTTCTTATATCAGGTTATTTGTTATCCTGCTTATTAATGCCATCCCGCAACTTAAACATATTAATCATAGGAAGGATTAATGTTCCATTTGTACACATATGGCTGGTAATGCTGGAAATCATTCCTCTGGCTATTGAATACAGTGTTGCTGTTCCGTTTATTGTAATCATTTCATAAAGTTGCTCTTTGTCTTTACCATCGAAGATATAACATCCTTCAAGGTCAAGATTTATAAATGTATGGAACTCACCATTGGATATTTTAAGACGTATATACATCATTATATTCTGTGCCATCAGGCCATTGACTGTAAAAACAGGGCTGATATCATATGATGCATCTATTTCTCTTGTTACAGATTCATCATTTAAATCAATTGATATAAACTCATTATCGATAGTCAGTTTTGCAATCCGTGTACCTATAAGCTGAAAATCAGCTGTTATGTTTTCAATATTCATTATGCCACCTCAAATCTTGAACTTTTTTTAGTATTATCATTTTCATTAGCGTTTGCACTATGCCAGCCAGGTAATTTTATAAAACCTGATTTACCGCTTTTAGGAACAGTCCATCTTGAAGACAGGATAACATCAAAATCAAGATTTAGTTTTTCACAAATATTTGCAAGGGTTTCAACAGTAAAATTATACTCTCCGCTTTCCCATTTTGATATCATTCCCTGCGAAACACCTACAAATTCAGCAAACTGTTTCTGATTCATTCCTCTTTCTAATCTGTTCGATAAAATAACAGATGATATTTTAGCCAGTTGCTTAGCCGCTGCAATATCACTTGATGATAAAGTCTGTGATATTGTTTCAGCCAGTTGGTTAACTTTATTTTTCATAACTTTTCTCCATTTCTTGTTTTCTTTCTAATGCTATCGGAATATGACTTGAATAATTACCTTTTTTAGAATCATCTTTTTCATAAAAGCAATGAAGCATAATTGCAGACGATTGAATGTCATAGGAATATAAAAGGCGAAGGTTCATATTTTTGCCTTTAAATTTCATTGAATATAAATCATCTATATTTTTTAGCTTTTCAAAATTCTTTGTTTGAATAACATTGGTACCTAAATTCTTAAGCAGTTCTATATTAGTAATTAATTTCTTAAAAAATTGACTTTCAATTCCACTATCCATAACCAATTCTAGGATCTCATCTATTACTTTTTCATGGAAAAGAACCCCGTTTAAAATATCTTCTATTTGAATCTTTGCTGTATATCTATCCATTTATTGTTCCACTTTCAATTCTGTATATTCTATATAATATTACATATAGGTAATAAAAACAACACTTTCTCAAAAAAATTTGTTTAAAGTTGTACCTATGCAATATGTTTTTATGATATAAAGTCATTATTAATTATAGCTATCAGGCTTTTTTGCTTGTTTTATTATCCATAGCAGTTTGCCTTTTCTCGTTAATTTATAAACTCAAACAAATTATTCTTTATTTACACCAGACAGAAAAAACATACGAGTGCACCACTGATTTTTATTTCAAATCCCTATAGTAATCAAGCGAGTAAAATTGTTGAAATTTCAACGTTTTAAGCCACAGGCACACTCCAAATCAAATCGTTAGCCCACCGGAACAAGGAAATCAAAGGCTATATGGACCTGTGGGAGACAAAGAACAAAAAGAAAGGAAATAACCGAAATGAAGAAATTTTTATCAATTCTTCTTGCACTGGCTGTAGGCTTTACATTCACATTCGGTTCAGCTATGAGTGCTTTTGCTGCTAAGGCTCCTGGATCAGATAAGTTAGTAACTTATGATCAGGCTGTAACAGAAATTAAAGCATCTGCTGATACTCTTATCAGTGATATGACTAAGGCTAAAAACGATGCGTTATACAGCATTTTTAAGGGTGCTGATAAAACAGAAATGACAGTTGGTGGTAAGACTGTAGAAGTTACAAAAACTTCAGTAGAAGCTATTTATGACAAAGCTGTTTATAATCCGGCTATCGAAGCAATAAATAGCAAATTAAACGAGAATTTAAATAGCTTATATGCGAGAAAAGACTTAGGTGGCACTACTGTAGGTGGTACTGTTTATGGAGAATTCTCAGGATATTTTGCAACTGAAGGAAGTGCTGTTGCAAAAGCTGACGATGATGGATTATATTATCCGGTATACAAAGATCTCAACTTAGCTGACACTATTAAATTCAAGCCTTTAACAAAGACTAATAACAAATATGAAGCAGTTGATACTGCTGTTGCACTTAACACTATAGATGCTGATACTTATAAGGCTCTATTTGCTAATGGTGCAAGTAGTGAAACTCACAGAGACTTAGTTGCACAGGAAGTTGTAAAAGCTGCAAGAGAAGCTGCATTAACAGCTATCACAAATATCGATCTTGCTGCATATTCGAAAGAATATAACAATACGGCTGAAAGCAACTACGATAAGGCCAGCAAAATTGTTACTACAGCATACAATGCGGTATATGCTGTAGAAGCTAAAGCTGCTACATGGGATACATTGATGACAGAAGCTTCTGTTGTTCAGCCTTCATCACCAGCAGCAACGTATTATGAAAACATAGCTTTAATAAATGCTATCTATAAAGCCGCTGTTAATCAGGCAGATCCAACAGGTGCTGTATATACAGGCGAAAAAGTTTACTATACAGCAGGCACTGCTGCAGGTGCAGGAAGTACAGCTGTGGACGCTAAATTTTATGACTTTGGTGATGGACTTAACGCAATTACAAAAATTGCTGACGAGCCAACAGAAGCTGCAAAGCTTGAATGGGCCAAGAACAAAGTTTCAACAGAACTAACAGCAACAATAAACAAATACTATGCAGATACCAAAGTTATAGCTGTTGCAGGAACTAATTATAGTGGTATTAATGGCCTTAACTCTGCACTCTTTAGTGAACAGCTAAAAGGTGCAAAAGCCGATGCTAAAAAGGTAGCAGCTTTAGAAGAAGCTGTTGCAGATGCAAAAGATCAGAATGCTGCAGCAATCGAAGTCCTTACATATATGATAAACGATTGCGATGATTATACTTGCTTGATTAAAGACTTTGGCAAACCATTCAATGCAGCAAATGCAAAGGTTAATGATACTAACTGGGGATTCGCAGCAGGAATTCTTACAGTTGATAAAACAGTAAACGATGAAGCACTTGTTTTAGCTAAAGTTAAGAAAGTTGCACAGCTTAAGAAAGATGCAGAACTTGCTAAAGCTTCAATTGGTATCGATGGAACAACTTCATATGACATTGATACTGCATTAAAGAACAGAATAGATGAAACTTATAAGGCTGCAAATGTAACCGCTGTAAATAAGATAGAATTAGGTTCAAACACTAAGGAAAAAGCTTTACTAGATAGAATAAAAGAATTAGCTTCAGGTGCAAACAACATTGAAATAGGAACAAGAACTTATACCGGTGTTGCTGGCTGGAACACAGTTGCTTTTGAAAAAGGCAAATATGACGAAGTAATGGCAGTTAAACAGGCAACAATCGATGCATTATATGCTGCCAAAACTATAGATGAAGCTGATGCTGCATTCCTTGCAGGTCTTGAAAAATTCAATGCAATCCCTACAAAGGCAGATAAAGCAAAAGCTCAGGCTACAAAAGAATTTAAAGATTTACTGGCTCAGTACAAGGCAGAAATCAAGGCTTATATTGATTACAAAAAATCAGGTCTTGAAGCAACAAAAGCATGGAAAAACTATACTATAACAAGTACTGAAAAATTTGCAACAGACCTTTATGGCGCTGACTGGTATAACTTTGACGGTTGCTATACTGTTGACGAATTAAAAACAGCTTATGCAAATGCAAAAACAGAAATTGATAACCTTAAAGCAAAAGCAACTTTAGAGACTGAAAAGAAAGCCCTTGAAGAAAGAGCAGCAGCGGTTCCAACAAAGGTAACAGTTGCAGATAAAGAAACAGTTGCTACATTAAAGAAGGATATTGAAGACTTTAACGCTTATGTTGACTTAGTTCAGGGTGGAGCAGCACTTAAAGTTTTAACTGGTAAAGTTGACTCTGCATACAATACAATTAAAGCTGCTGAAGCAAAAGCCATCAAAGATGCTTACACTGCTATAATGAAATATGGTAAAGTAACTACTGATGAGGCTGATGCAGTAAAAGCATTAAGAGAAGCTGTAGAGGCATATAAAGCATTCTATAAAGTAGAAAATGAAGATGCAACTTATCCTGCTGGAGTTTCAGAAAATGAATTAACAGGAACTAATGGCGTTGAAACATTATTATCAAAGGCCGCTGTAAAAGCAGTTGAAGAAGCTATTGCCAAACTTCCTGCTGATGGATCAGATCCAGCTGCAGTAAAAGCTGCAAGAGAAGCGTATAACGCCCTTACACTTGCTGAAAGAGTTTCAGTAGATCCAAAATACTACGACAAACTTGTTGATGCTGAGAAAATGATTAAGTTCACAGCAGAAGATGCAAAGGCATACGTACAGGATCTTTCAATCGCTGTAAGAACTGCTAAGGTTGGTAAGAAAGTTAAAGTTACAGTTAAGGCTGACGTTCAGACTCTTATAGACAATGGCTACACAGTAACTTACAAGTTCTACAAGTCAACTAAGAAGGGTTCAGGATACAAGAACACTGTAAACAAGACTACAAACACTTACACTAACACTAACCCTGTTAAGGGCAAGAACTA
>CAKQOW010000086.1 GCA_934256595.1 uncultured Clostridia bacterium | reverse complement strand
TCTACTGTTGTAGATTTGATGTGTGTTGTGAAACTTTGAGCATTTAAAGACCTTGAATAATTTCTACTGTTGTAGATGCGCAGTCTGGATTAACGGAATTAAGATTTAAAGACCTTAGATAATTTCTACTGTTGTAGATTATTACTCAGCCGATGGTAAGACGTGGATTTAAAGACCTTGGATAATTTCTACTGTTGTAGATAGAGTGGTGTGATTTCATATCGGCAAGAATTTAAGCGTAATGAGAGAGGTATTATAAAGTATGAAAACAATACTGCTTAATAGCATTGCTGGTAATAGTGGTTATAATAAGAAGTGTGATGGAGCAAAATGAGTAATATAACCTGAAACCAACTTGCGTGTGACATTCGATTAATTTTCAGGGGATTTATATGATTTATGGACAAAACAGTAGTTGAGCGAACAATATGTGAATATGAACTTGTATGACAGTATTATGTAAACAATAATTTCGAATTTTTAAGGAGGATTACAAATGGCATTGGTTTATTTAAGTGATATTTTAAAAAGAGCAGGGCTTGATTTAAAAAGAACAAAGCTCATAAGACATGCGAAATCAGACAAAGAGTTCAATGAATGTTATATGAATGGGCTGTATATGGAATATACCTGCAGACAAAAAACAGGTTTTTCAGATAATTATGATTACTGGGTAGTATTTGTAAGCGACAAAAGCACTCATGCTGTGCTAGAAGGCTGCTATAAGGTTAATGGTGAGAAACCCGACAGCGCTGACCTTATACCAGATAATTTTCCAAACAGACAGAGCTGGCTTGAAAGAGACGGAAGTATTTTTGAATTAGAGCATATAGATGTACTTAAAGAACTTGAAGGCAGACTTATTATAGATTGGGGTAAAGGCACCAGAATGTGGCATCAGAAAGCAACCACCGAAAAAGAAATAGTTGCAATTAAGGATAAGCAGAAGGTTAAGTTTAAAGGATATGAGAATGTATGTATCCACTATGAGGAACTTAAATCAATAGTTGAAGATAATATTACATATGAAGACTGGCATACAGCATTATCATCAGTATATGGAGTCTATCTGATAACTGATTTAACTGATGGCAGACAGTATGTAGGCTCTGCCTATGGAAAAGAGGGTATACTGCAGAGGTGGACTGTATATGTAAACAGCTATCATGGAGATAACAAAAAACTGAAATCCTTGTTAAAAGAATATCCTGAGAGATACAAGTCTTTTCAGTTTTCAATACTGCAGATATGTTCAAAAAGCATGACAGATGATGAAATTATAAATCTTGAAAACTTATACAAAAGAAAACTCAGAACAAGGGAATTTGGATTAAATGATAATTAAAGAAACGCAGGACGGGTTTGGTATTTGTCATCAATAGAAAAACACATAGGGATGGCTTAAAAGTCGTGAATATATTAATTAAAACATATATTGATTGGAGAATTATCGGATTAAGGAATAGAGGCATCAGATATGAGCAAAGCGCTTAACAGCAGAATTGAAAGCAATTATACCGATATAAATAAATATCTTGAGTTAATGAAAGCAAACTGCAGTGAACTTGATGATACAGCTCTTGCAGATAGTTTTGACAGCCTTGTTTCAGACCTTATTTCAGGATATTTAGACAAAACAGGAATCCAAGAGGATATAGCATCAGCAATAATGCAGAGTTTATAGATGAAACTCTGTTCGACGGGAATGATAGGTATAACTATAGCGGAGAGTTTGTTGACTATTAGCAGATTTGGGCAGTTTCACAACTAATTATCCGCATTTTTGTGCCCGAATATAAATAATCTGCATACTAATATTCAAATTTCGACAAATAGGTGTGCTAAAACCTATTGATTTTTACGGCTGTATGTGGTAAACTCTAATGGTTACTTATTCAGGAGGTATTAAAGAATGAATACTTTTTTATTGATATTACTTGGACTTGCTAGTATAGTACTTATTGCATCTATTCTGCTTCAGTCAGGAAACAGCGCAGGCTTATCAGGCTCCATCGGCGGCGGCGCAGAGCAGCTTTTCGGCAAAAAGAGAGCTAAAAAATATGATGCAGTATTAAATAAGGTTACAACAGTAGCCGGTATTCTTTTTATAGTTCTTTCATTGATACTTGTAGCAATGGAATAATTATATATTAAATTGTTTTAAATTTTTTATTAATTTAATATGTGCTTTTTTCTATAAGAGGTATCGTTCTGTAAGAATATCTATCGTTCGATGCCTTTTATAGTCGTGTGAAAAGTGCAGAGGAGGTATTAAAAATGAGCACATTAGCAATTCTTGTACCTATCGCTGCGTTTGTCGGATTAATAGTAGCATACGCTCTTGCTGCTTGGATCGGCAAACTTGACGAAGGTAACGAGAGAATGAAAGAAATCGCAGGCTACATTCGTGAAGGTGCGATGGCTTTCCTCAGAAGAGAATACAAAACTATGGCAATCGTTATAGTTGTTCTTTTCTTAGTAATCGGATTTGCATTAAACAGCTGGGTAACAGCTATCCTGTATGTAATCGGCGCACTGCTGTCAGTTCTTGCAGGTTTCTTCGGAATGAAGGTTGCAACTCTTGGTAACGTTAGAACCGCACATGCTGCAGACGAAAGCGGTATGGTAAAAGCCCTCAAAGTTGCGTTCAGATCAGGCGCAGTTATGGGACTTTGCGTTTCAGGTCTCGGTCTTTTAGGACTCGGCGTAGTATTCTGCGTACTTGACCTTGCGACAGTTGTAGAATGCGTAACAGGCTTCGGTCTTGGAGCATCATCAATGGCACTGTTCGGAAGAGTAGGCGGCGGTATCTACACTAAGGCAGCAGACGTTGGAGCTGACCTTGTAGGTAAAGTTGAAGCGGGAATCCCTGAAGATGACCCTAGAAACCCTGCAGTTATCGCAGATAACGTAGGCGACAACGTAGGTGACGTTGCAGGTATGGGTTCAGACTTATTTGAATCATATGTTGGATCAATCATCTCAGCTATTACACTTGCTGCAGTAGCAGCAGTAAACTCAGGCGGAGCATTCACAGAAACAGCAGCAGCTGTATTCCCGCTTGTGCTTTCAGCAATCGGTGTTATAGCATCAGTAATAGGTATATTACTTGTAAGAGGTAAGGAAGGCGGCAACCCTTCATCAGCTCTTAACATGGGAACATATATTGCCGGCGGTATAGTTATTATTGCTTCATTTATCTTAAGTAACGCAATGCTCCACAGCATTTCATATGCATGGGCTATCATTGCTGGACTTATCGTAGGTATAGCAATCGGTAAAATCACAGAAATCTATACTTCAGCAGACTACAAATCAGTTAAAAAGATTGCAGAACAGTCACAGACAGGTTCAGCAACAACTATAATTTCAGGCCTTGGCGTTGGTATGATGTCAACATTATGGCCAATCATCTGCATCTGCATCGGTATCATCGTAGCTTACAATGTGGCCGGTGTTTACGGTATCGCTCTTGCAGCGGTAGGTATGCTTTCAACAACAGGTATGACAGTAGCGGTAGACGCTTACGGTCCTGTATCTGACAATGCCGGCGGTATTGCAGAAATGTCAGAGCTTCCTCACGAAGTAAGAGAAATCACGGACAAGCTTGATGCGGTAGGTAACACTACAGCAGCTATAGGTAAGGGCTTTGCTATCGGTTCAGCAGCACTTACAGCGCTTGCACTGTTTGTATCATATGCAGAAGTTGCAGGATTAACAGTAGTAGACTTATTAAACCCTATCGTAATCGTAGGTATCTTTATCGGAGCTATGCTTCCGTTCCTGTTCTCAGCGCTTACTATGAACTCAGTAGGTAAGGCTGCTAACCAGATGATCGAGGAAGTAAGAAGACAGTTCAGAGAAAAGAAGGGCATTATGGAAGGAACAGAAAAGCCTGACTATGCTAAATGCGTAGACATTTCAACAGGCGCTGCTCTTAAAGAAATGATCGCCCCCGGTCTTATCGCAATCGTTGTGCCTCTGTTAGTAGGTATCATTCTCGGTGTTGAGGCTCTCGGCGGAATGCTTGCAGGCGCACTATCAGCAGGTGTATTACTCGCTATAATGATGGCAAATGCAGGCGGCGCATGGGACAACGCTAAGAAATACGTTGAAGAAGGCAACTACGGCGGCAAGGGATCAGATACTCACAAAGCTACAGTTGTCGGTGACACAGTAGGTGACCCGTTCAAGGATACATCAGGACCGTCAATCAATATTCTTATCAAGCTTATGACTATCATTTCACTTGTATTCGCTCCACTGTTTGTACAGATCGGCGGATTACTGTAATATGAAATAACACTAAGACAGGTAGATATCTATCTGTCTTTTTTATTTTTTTTTGTTTTTGATGCAATAAAACTGCATGCTGCTGGGTTAAATATATATATAGATAAAAAACGGAGGGAAAACAAATGAGTGAAGAGATTAAAAAAGAAATTAAAGAAAACGAAAACAACATGGCCAGAACAAACAAAAAGCTGAAGATAGCACTTATCGCAGCAGTGGCGGTGATTGTAATTGCCGGCGCAGTATTTGCTGTTTCAGCGGCAAAAGGCGGCAATGATAAAAAATCAGATGCAGAAATAAACAGTCAGCAGCAGATACCGCAGGATGTCATAGGTGAAGAAGCCGCGCTTGAAATCGCAGTTAAAGAAGCAGGTGTCAAAGAATCTGAGGTTACAAATTCATATGTTGAACTTGAATCAGACGACGGTATTGCAAAATATGAAGTAGAATTCTATGCCGGTAATACGGAATACAGCTTTGAAATTGATGCACAAAGCGGAAATATCCTGAGCTATGAAAAAGAAAACGCAGAAGGTTCATACAGTGTTGACGGATCAGGTGATGTCAAAATATCTTCAGATGAAGCAAAGCAGACCGCAATAAAAAAGGCGGGAGTGAAATCTTCAGACATATATGATGTTGATGTTGAACTCGAACATGGTATATATGAAGTAGGCTTCAGCAGCGGAGGAATTGAATATGATGTTGTTATAGATGCCGATACAGGTAATGTGGTGCATTTTACAACCGAGCGTGACAATTAAAACACCTGATAAATGATGCGGATAATGCTATATAAAATATTCAGTCGGCCGGAAAAGTAAATAACACTTATAAAGGTAAAATCCACAGGATAGGATGGTGTTTGAGAAGAACACAGAAATACTGTGGATTTTGTATTTTTCAAGTGAAAACGTGAGGGGAATAACAGGTAAAAACAAGGGTAAAAAGAGTGGTCAAAAACTTTTAAAAAAGAATTCAAAAAAAGGGATTGACAAAAGGGAGTGGATTTGATAAGATAATCTAGCTGTCGCCGAGAGGCAGACAGCGGTATTCTAAATAAACAGCTTCTGAAAAAAGTCGAAAAAAGTTGAAAAA
>CAKQOW010000085.1 GCA_934256595.1 uncultured Clostridia bacterium | reverse complement strand
AAAACTTTGTTTTGTGGTATTATATATATGCAGCATTTACAGCTATACTGCTTTGCTGTAATACTAAAGAAAGAGACATACTATGAAAATTAAAAAGCTTTTAATATTATTAATAACTGTTGCCGCTGTTATTTTTGCAGGCTGCGGCAGCAGCAATTCGGGAATATCAAAGACAGGATTTTTTCTTGATACAGTTTGTTCTGTTACTGTTTACGGTATAGATGAGACAAATCAATATTTTGATTACGGAGATAAGAAAGAGCAGGAGAAGCAAATTCTGCAGCTCATAACAGATGCATTTAAGCTGTGTACAGAATATGAGAATACTCTTAGCAAGACTATAGACTCAAGCGACATTGCAAAGATTAATAATTCCGACGGAAACTCTGTAGAAGTTAGTGCAGATACAATAGAAGTTCTGAAGAAAGGTATAGAATACGGCGAATTATCCGATGGAGCTTTTGATATCACTATAGGCAGAGTAACTGATTTATGGGATTTCCGTTCCGAAGAAGACAGGGATAATGCAGATGCGGGCAGAATACCTGATAAAAGCAAGCTGAAAGCCGCTGTAGCCCATGTAAACTACAGAGACATAGAAATAGAGGGGAATACGGTTACTTTGAAAGATCCTGATATAGAGATTGATCTGGGCGGTATAGCCAAAGGATATATTGCTGATAAACTTACATCATATCTGGAGAAAAACGGAGTTACAAGCGCAATAATAGACCTTGGAGGGAACATTTCGGCAATAGGCGGTAAAGCTGCAAAGCTTACCGGGGATAAGCAGAGTGATTTTTCTATAGGTATTAAAGATCCGGACTCTAAAACAGGAGAGCTCCTTGGGATTATGAAGTGCAGCGATAAAACGGTGGTTACATCAGGAACCTATGAGAGATATTTTGAGTCGGAAGGTGTGCGCTATCATCATATTCTTGATCCCGATACAGGATATCCGGTGGATACCGACATTGTATCAGCAACAATAATCGCAGATAAAGGCCATTCTGTTGACTGTGACGGACTGAGCACGTCCTGCCTTGCTCTGGGAAAAGAAAGAGCCATAAAGCTTATACAGAGTATTGACGGAGTTGAAGCTGTGATAGTTGACAGCAGCGGTAATATATATATGTCTGATGATAATATACCTTTTGAGAGGTCTTAAAATCAGTTTACAGAGAGAAAAATGTATTTGTGATGAAGAGTATGTATATATAAAAAACAGACAGCCGTAAAGCTGTCTGAGTATGTGGCGGAGATGGTGGGATTCGAACCCACGTGCCGGAATTAAACCGACTAACTGATTTCGAGTCAGCCCCGTTATGACCACTTCGGTACATCTCCATGCGTACCTAAAAAGTATAACATAATTATATCAAAATGTATAGTTTAAATTACGGTTATCTTGGAGGAAATTATTTGTGAACAATATATGCTTCTATAAATCGCCTGTAGGCGCTGTTCTTAAAATTGCAGATGACGGTGTCAATATTAAAGAAATAACCTTTGCACACAATGCCTGCGGCTGCTGCCTTAATGCGACAGAAAGCAGACTGGGGCGTATAGCAAAGAAACAGCTTGCCGAATACTTTGCAGGTGAAAGAAAGTCATTTGACCTTCCTATTGCCCCTGACGGAACCGAATTTCAGAAAAGAGTATGGAAAGCTCTATGTGATATTCCATATGGACAGCTTAGAAGCTACAGAGATATAGCCGAAGCGGCAGGCTGCCCCAAAGGATTTCGTGCAGTCGGAGGAGCAAATAACAAAAATCCTATAGTTATCGTTATTCCTTGCCATAGAGTAATTGCCGCTGATAGGTCTATAGGCGGATATGGTGACGGAATTGATATGAAAAGAAAGCTTCTGGAGCTGGAAGGCAGTCTTGATACAGTGCGTGAATAATTATGCATGCTGAATTGCAAAATATGTCGAAAAAGCTTGCAATTTATACTTTTGTTGAAACTGTGAATATTTCTTATGAATAAAACAATTTCACAAAAATCTGTGGAAAACTTATACTTGACACATGTTTTAAAGGAAGAAAAGATTGAAATTTAAACGTATGCGTACAATTGTGATATGCACAGACAGTATTGGATAAAATTGTATACAATTTCGGGAAAACTGTGGGAAAGTACATCAACTGTTGAAAACAAGGGATTTTTGAATTGTGGAAAACATACCGGCGAATTTGACAAAAAACATTTATATTATGCATAAAAACAATATATGTAATATACTTGTTTGTGATTTTTGAGAGAGAAGTTGCTTATACAATATATAGTTTAGCATGTTTAACATGCAGATTGGAATTACAGCATTTTTAGGAAAAGCTATGTGAACTTATACAGACGGCAATACTATATATGCTGTTTTACAGGAGAAAGATAATATATATGATAGGTGTAATTGTAAATACAGTAGCAGTGCTTATAGGGTCAGGTCTAGGACTGCTGCTCAAAAAAGGAATACCGGAGAAATGGACAGACCTGATAATGAAAGGAATAGGCCTGTGCACTATCTATATAGGAATGAGCAGCGCCTTTGAGGGTTCGCAGACTCTTGTGCTGATTGTTTCGATTGTTATTGGAGCAATTATAGGTGCGGCGCTTGATCTGGACAGGAGATTAAACAGCTTTGCAGACAAACTGGAAAAAAGATTTTCAAAGGAAAGCGAAAAAGTATCTGTTGCAGAGGGGTTTGTAACCTCAAGTCTGCTGTTTTGCGTGGGAGCGCTTACAGTTGTAGGCTCGCTTCAGGCGGGGCTTACAGGCGACAACGAAATGCTGTTTACAAAATCGACTCTCGACTTTATCTCGTCGATTGTTTTTGCGGCAAGCCTTGGAATAGGCGTAATGTTTTCAGCAGGCTTTGTTTTCGTTTTTCAGGGCCTTATAGTCGTGTGCGCGGGGGTTTTGTCACCATTGCTGTCAGATGCGATAATAGCCGAAATGACAAGCGCAGGAGGCCTTCTCATATTTGCGCTGGGACTCAATCTTCTGGGAATTACAAAGCTGAAAGTTATGAACTATATTCCGGCTATATTTATGCCGATAGCGCTGCTGCCGCTGTATAACTGGGTAAGCTCACTGCTGTAACACATAAGGGGAGGACAATATGGAATTCAGAACGGAAAGATTAATATTAAGACCGTGGGAGGAATCTGATGCGGAGAGTCTGTACGAATATGCAAGGGACCCGGCTGTAGGCCCTGTTGCAGGCTGGCCGGCACATATCAGCGTTTCCGACAGTCTTGAGATTATAAGGAGGGTTCTGTCAGCGCCTGAAACTTATGCAGTATGTCTTAAAGAGGACAATCGCGCAATAGGAAGCGTTGGCCTTATAGTGCCTGAAATATCAAATGTGAGCGCCGGGTCAGATGAAATGGAAATAGGGTACTGGATAGGTGCGCCGTTCTGGGGAAAAGGATATATACCCGAGGCGGTAGGGCGGCTCCAAAAGCACGCATTTGAGGATTTGAACTGCACCGCGCTGTGGTGCGGATATTATGACGGCAACGAAAAATCAGAGCGCTGTCAGAGAAAATGCGGCTTTACATATCATCATACCGAAAAGGACATACCATGCGAACTGATGGGAGATATAAGGATGGTGCATTTCTCATATATAACTAAGGAAGACTGGCTGAAACTGAATAAATAACGGTATATAAAAGGGGAAGTACAGACAAATGTATTCCCCTTTGAAAGCTGTTTTAATTTTTGAGCGCCTGCATAGGAGCAGGGATACGGCCGCCTCTGTTAATCATAACAGCAGGCGATTTTTTATTGACATTCATAACGGGGCCTCTGCCGAGAAGTCCACCGAAATCAAGCTCATCGCCCTCGCCAAGACCGATTGCAGGTATTACTCTGACAGCGGTGGTCTTTGAGTTTACCATGCCTATTGCAGCCTCATCGGCTATAATTGCGGATATTGTTTCAGACGGTGTGTCTCCCGGTATTACTATCATATCAAGACCTACAGAGCATACCGCTGTCATAGCTTCAAGCTTTTCGATTGTAAGTGCTTTGTCTCTTGCTGCGGCTATCATACCAGCGTCCTCTGTTACAGGTATGAACGCTCCTGAAAGTCCGCCTACATTTGAGGAAGCCATAACGCCGCCTTTTTTGACTGCATCATTTAGCATTGCAAGGGCTGCAGTAGTACCGCAGGCTCCGCACTGCTCAAGACCGATTTCTTCGAGTATATATGCAACAGAATCTCCTATAGCAGGTGTCGGTGCAAGCGACAGATCTATAATTCCAAAAGGCACGCCGAGAGCCCTGGATGCTTCGGCGCCTACAAGCTGACCCATTCGTGTGATTTTAAATGCTGTTTTTTTGATTTTGTCCGCAACCTCGTTTAAAGGCGCGTCTTTTGGCATTTTGGCAAGTGCTGCTCTTACAACTCCAGGACCTGAAACGCCTACATTGAGAACGCAGTCGGGCTCTCCCACGCCGTGAAAGGCTCCCGCCATAAACGGATTGTCCTCAGGAGCATTGCAGAATACAACCAGCTTGGCAGCGCCTATGCACTGATTGTCCTTTGTAAGCTCTGCTGATTTTCTGACTGCATCTCCCATCATTTTTACGGCGTCCATATTGATACCGGTTTTGGTTGAGCCCACATTGACTGAGGAGCATACGAAGTCCGTTTCGGCAAGAGCTCTTGGTATTGATTCTATAAGCTCTCTGTCACCTGCGGAAAATCCTTTCTGAACCAGCGCCGAATATCCTCCGATGAAGTTTACGCCTATGTCTTTGGCAACGCGGTCAAGTGTTTTTGCATATTTAACGGGATCTCCGCCAGAAGCTGCAACAAGCATCGCTATGGGAGTTACTGATATTCTCTTGTTTACAATAGGAATATCGTATTTCTTCTCAATGGCTTCGCCTGTGCTGACAAGATCCTTTGCAAGTCTGTATATTTTGTTATAGACATTTTCGCAGGATTTATCTATATCGGAATCGCAGCAGTCCAGAAGAGAGATACCCATAGTTATAGTCCTTATATCGAGGTTCTCCTCCTGTATCATAGTTATGGTTTCCATAATGTCTGTCATATTAAGCATAGCGGACCCCCTAAATTCTGTGCATTGAATTGAAGATATCCTCGTGCATTACATGTATCTGCATATCGGGAACCTCTTCCATAATGTTCTTTTTGAGTGCATCTATCTCACAGGACATATCTGTTATGTCGATCAGCATTACCATTGCAAAATACTCGTGAAGAACCGACTGGGTAACCTCAAGTACGTTTGCGTTTGCTTTTGCGCAGGTTCCTGCAACCTTGGCAAGTATACCTACCATGTCTTTTCCTATTACTGTTACAACTGCTTTCATTTGTTTTCTCCTTATGAATTTATCTTAATATTTTATCACAATATATTTGTTTCTATCAAGGGTTTCTTCCGCCTTAAATGATATATGAAGCTTTGGATATTTATCG
>CAKQOW010000084.1 GCA_934256595.1 uncultured Clostridia bacterium | reverse complement strand
AACCATACCGGTTCCGGATACCACAAGTTACCAATTTTTTATTATTTCGATTGTCCACTTGACGGGGTGCAGTTCAAGATGACTTATGTGTGCGAATTTATTAAGCTAAAAATACATTGTTAAGGCGGCAGCGGGGATTTTGTTCCTGCTGCCGCCGTCTGTCTGAATAACTATAAAAAATTTGCAAAAAATATTGCAAAATCTATTGACATAGCTGTCACCAGGTGGTACATTATACTTGTAATTAGCACTCGAACCAAGTGAGTGCTAACAGGAGGGAAAAGATGGAACTAAGTGAAAGACAATTGAAAATACTGCAGGCAATCATTGCAGACTTTGTAAATACTGCGGAGCCGGTAGGTTCAAGAAGCCTTTCCAAGAACCATGATCTTGGAGTAAGTCCGGCGACAATCAGAAACGAGATGTCTGATCTTGAGGAGATGGGATATCTTACTCACCCTCATACTTCATCGGGACGTGTACCGTCAGAGAAAGCATACAGACTGTATGTGAATGAGCTTATGAACAAGCAGGAGCTTACCGAGAGCACCAAGAACGTCATAGCAGGACAGCTCAGACAGAATATGTACGAATTTGACAAGACAATCAAGCGCGCGGCGCGTATACTGTCGGAGATAACAAATCTTACATCATTTGTACTGACACCCAAACAGGACGAAGATGTGCTCAAATATATAAATCTGCTTCCGGTAGACGACAAGACGGTAGTTCTTATGATAGTTTCAGAGAGCGGCAAGGTTTCAAATACAGCGCTCAACATCAAGGCGCCGTATACCGAAGAGGGACTGCAGCTTCTTGCCAAAACCATGACCTACAATTTCAGAGGCAAGACAATAAGCGAGGCGCTGACATCGGATATAATATCAAGCTTTAACAATGACTTTGATGCGATGAGTTCGCTGGCAGCCAATATAATGCCTGACTTTATGAAGACCCTTGAGGATATGCTCAATGTAAATCTTTATATGGACGGTCTTACAAATATATTCTCACTTCCTGAATATAATGACATAGACAAGGCCAAGACATTCCTTGAAATGCTCAACAAAAAAGAGGACTTCACCAAAACCCTTATAAACAGGGACAACGGTGTAATAATAACAATAGGCGACGAAAACGACGAGGAGATAATGCCTGACTGCAGCCTCATAACCGCCACATATCATGTTGACGGCAAGCTGGCAGGCAAGATAGGAGTTATCGGTCCTACACGAATGAAATACAGCGAGGTAACGTCAGTCATTGAGTATCTGACGGATAATATAAGTAATACATTCAAAATAACAGAGGGAGAAGATACTGATGAGTGATGAAAAAGATTTAAAAGAAGAAATTCTTGAAGAAGAAACAGAGGAAACCAAAGAACCGGCAGCGGAGGAGGAATCTAAACCGCAGCAGGAGGAGACCACCGAAAAAGACGAGGCTCTGGAAACCAAATATCTCAGACTGATGGCTGATTTTCAGAACTATAAACGAAGAAGCGAAAAAGAAAAAGCAGATGTTTATGCATACGCCAACGAAAAAATTGTCGTGCAGCTGCTTGATGTAATAGATAATTTTGAAAGAGCTTTAGACTGTGCCGATACTGCGGAGAAAGGCTTTGCAGAGGGTATGGAGATGATTTTCAAACAGCTCAAGGACGTTTTAAAGAACTCCAATGTTGAAGAAATCGAAGCTCTGGGACTTGACTTTGACCCTAATTTCCACAACGCCGTTATGATGGAGGATACCGACGAATACGAAAGCGGCAAGGTGAGCGCCGTTCTCCAGAAAGGTTATACTCTCAACGGCAGAGTAATCAGGGCATCTATGGTCAAGGTTGCAAATTAATAACTGTGTTAAAAATGTAAATTGTAAATAGAAAAGGAGAAAAGAAATGAGTAAAGTAATAGGTATAGACTTAGGTACAACTAATTCCTGCGTAGCGGTATTAGAGGGCGGCGAGCCTACAGTTATTGCTAATGCAGAGGGCGCAAGAACCACTCCATCAGTAGTGGGCTTTGCAAAAAACGGTGAAAGACTTGTCGGCGAAACTGCCAAAAGACAGGCAATAACAAACCCGGACAGAACTATTTCATCTATCAAAAGACATATGGGTGAGAACTACAAAGTAACTATAGATAACAAGGATTACACACCACAGGATATTTCAGCAATGATTTTAGGCAAACTGAAAGCAGACGCTGAAAGCTACCTTGGAGAGAAAGTTACAGAAGCTGTTATCACTGTTCCCGCATACTTCTCAGATGCGCAGAAGCAGGCAACAAAGGACGCAGGTAAGATTGCAGGTCTTGATGTAAAGAGAATAATCAACGAGCCTACAGCAGCATCACTTGCATACGGTCTTGACAAGGACGAAGCGTCACACAAGATTTTAGTATACGACTTAGGCGGCGGTACATTCGACGTATCAATCCTTGAGCTGGGTGACGGAGTATTCGAAGTTCTTGCAACAAACGGTGATACAAGACTTGGCGGAGATGACTTTGACGAAGCACTTCTTGCATTTATGGCTGATTCATTTGCCAAAGAAAACGGCGTTGATTTAAGAGCTGACAAGATGGCGCTCCAGAGATTAAAGGAAGCTGCCGAAAAAGCCAAGAAAGAACTGTCATCAGCACAGACAACAAATGTAAATCTTCCGTTTATTACAGTAAACGAAAACGGTCCTCTTCATATGAATATGGACATTACAAGAGCTAAATTTGAACAGCTTACAGCAGGACTGGTTGAAAGAACAGTAGAGCCGATGAAAAAGGCAATGGCAGATGCAGGCGTTACAAACGCAGACATCGCAAAGGTTATCTTAGTCGGCGGTTCAACAAGAATTCCTGCAGTTCAGGAAGTTGTTAAGAAAGTTACAGGCAAAGAGCCGTTCAAGGGCATCAACCCTGACGAATGTGTTGCAGTAGGCGCAGCAATTCAGGCCGGCGTACTGACAGGTGAAGTAAACGATGTACTTCTTCTTGATGTAACACCGTTATCACTTTCAATCGAAACTTTAGGCGGAGTTGCAACAAAGCTTATCGAAAGAAATACAACAATTCCTACAAAGAAGAGCCAGATCTTCTCAACTGCGGCAGACAATCAGACAGCAGTAGACATTCACGTAATGCAGGGTGAAAGAGAAATGGCAGCAGGCAACATTACGCTTGGAAGATTCCAGCTTACAGGTATTCCGCCTGCACCACGCGGAGTTCCTCAGATTGAGGTTACATTCGATATCGACGCAAACGGTATCGTAAACGTAAGCGCAAAGGATATGGGAACCGGCAAATCACAGCAGATTACAATCACTTCATCAACCAAGCTTTCAGATGATGAAATCAAGGCTAAGGTAAAAGAAGCAGAGCAGTATGCTGAAGAAGACAAGAAGAGAAAAGAAGAGGTTGAAGTAAAGAACCAGGCTGAAACTCTTATCTACGAAACAGAAAAGAACATGAAAGAGCTTGAAGGTTCACTTTCAGAACAGGAAAAGAACGATATCACAGCAGCCAAAGACGAATTACAGTCAGCGCTTAATGCAGGCAATATTGATGATATCAAGGCTAAGACTGAAGCTCTTACTCAGCAGTTCCACACAATTTCAGCTAAGATGTACCAGCAGGCTCAGGCACAGCAGCAGGCAGCAGGCGGAGAAGGTCCTGATATGGGAGCGGCAGACGCAGGCGCAGCACCTGGCGGAGACAATGTTGTTGATGCAGACTATGAAGTTGTAGATGACGACAAATAATCAGCAGTAAATATGAGATATTAAGGAATGCCCGTTAGAATTCTGACGGGCATATCCCGTAAAAGAGAAGGTAAGGCTTATGGCAGAAAAACGTGATTATTATGAGGTATTGGGAATACAAAAGGGAGCCTCTGATGACGAGATAAAAAAAGCTTTCAGAAAAATGGCTATGAAATATCACCCGGACAGAAACCCGGGCGATAAGGAAGCCGAAGAGAAATTCAAAGAAGTAAACGAGGCGTATGCCGTACTGTCAGACCCGGACAAGAAAAACAAATATGACAGATTTGGTCACGCAGGGGTTGATCCTAATGCAGGCTTTGGCGGAGCGGGCGGTTTCGGCGGCTTTGGCGGAGCAGGCGGCTTTGAGGATATATTTGATATTTTCGGCAATATGTTCGGCGGTGGCGGAGGATATTCCCAGTCAAGAAGAAACGGACCGCGCAAAGGCAGCGACCTGCAGCAGTCCATTACAATTACATTTGAAGAAGCGGCATTCGGCACCAAGAAGCAGATACACCTCAACAAATATGTTGAGTGTGAAACCTGTAAGGGTACAGGCGCAGCTCCGGGCACGAGCAAAAAAACATGTGACAAGTGCGGAGGTACAGGTCAGATTAAGACCTCACAAAAAACACCTTTTGGCACTTTCCAGAGCGCATCGCCTTGTGATAAATGTGGCGGCACAGGTCAGATTAACGAATCGCCTTGCGGTGACTGCGGAGGTACAGGCAGAGTAAGAAAAAGCGTTACAATATCTGTTGATATACCTGCGGGTGTTGACAATGACTCTGTTGTATCAATCAGAGGTCAGGGCGAGCCGGGTGTAAACGGAGGTCCTGCCGGAGATTTATACATTGTTGTCAGAGTTAAACCTCACAAGATGTTCAGGCGCAAGGGCAATGACTTATGGCTTGATATGCCTATATCATTTGACCAGGCGGCTCTGGGCGCAGATATTACAGTGCCTACACTTGACGGTAAGGTTTCATACAAGGTTCCTGCCGGAACGCAGCCTGACACTGTATTCAGACTTAAGGGCAAGGGAGTACCATCGGTAAAAACAGGCCGCAAAGGAGATCTGTATGTAAAGGTTATCCTTGAAATACCGACCAAACTCAACGGCAAACAGAAAAAAGCCATTGAAGCTATGGCAAAAGAGGTAAAAGAGGACTGCTATCAGAAGAAGAGCGGTTTTGCGCAGGCAATCAAGGACCTGTTCAAATAGAGATTAAAAAGGGGTAAGAAGAATAGATATATATGCGTCTGTCGTGATATGCGGCAGGCGCATTTTAACACGCCGTGAGCAAGAAATCCACCACTTCTAGGCGCTATAACGCTTTTAGTGGTTGGACGTTAGTGGTGGTCTAACTTTACAGATGGTTTTAGCAAAAACAACAGAGTATGTACAGACTTTGTTCTAGTTTTACATACTCTGTTTTTTATTGCGAAAAAATATAACCTGTACTTAAAAATTTAAGGGTTTATTTAAAACTTTATAGATGAATTTTTGTTTAGCGAGTATAGAACTCTTTTTCTGAACCTTTCAAAGTTTCTGTATCCCGCAGCGGATGCTTTCAGCAGCTTTATACGGGAGTTGATAGACTCTACAGGACCATTGGATATTCGTCTTCCATCCGCTCTGTCAAAACTGTTTATTATCTCGTTATGCCATTTTGAAAGACTGCCTGCAACCGTCTTGAATTCCGGCACACTAAAAGTCTTTAAATCTTTGATATAGTGGTTAAGCCTGCCCTCTATGTCATCTACTGTGGCATCCCTGTTGATATCGAGATAATCCTCTTTCAGCATATATGCAACTTCAAGTTCAGGATCGAATTCAAGCATCAGATTAACAAGTTCCCTTGCGAGTATATGT
>CAKQOW010000083.1 GCA_934256595.1 uncultured Clostridia bacterium | reverse complement strand
CAATAAAAAAAGCATACTGAGACAGCCGCACAAATTGAAATATACTTCAATTTACTGCAAGAAGTCTTATATGCTAATGCTGCTTTTCTTTGGAGTCTGAGTTCAAAGCCTGTATTTATTATCAATGCTCGATCTCTTTTACATAATTCAGAAACTGTACCAGCTCCATTCTCGTAGAAACACCTACTTTTATGTAAACGCTGCGTAAATGCTTTTTTACTGTACTGATTGAAATGAACATCTGCTCTGCAATTTCAGGATTTGAATAACCCTCATAAACAAGACTCATGGCTTCTGCTTCTCTTTGTGTCAGTCTGCTTTCAATTGCTATTTTCTCAACAATATCAACAGCTTCACTCTTGTCAGCAGAAACTAAAAACAAAGGGGAAAAATCCTCCATAAAAATAAATACCATTGTAACCAATGCCATAAATATCATCAGCAGGGAAGTAGGATCGGCAACTTGCATATCCCACGCAGATATTCCAAACCTGCTTCGATAAAGCCCTATATCAATTACCGCCTGATTTACAAACCATAAAATCATAAAAGCTGAGTTCAGCACAGCAAATACTCTGCGATACGGCATTGCTTCGTTTCTGAGAAATTCATACAACGCCTTGACGATAACAATTACAGACAGCAAATATAATACAATTTCAAAGACAGAAAAAAAGGAAGCAACTCCTTCATTGCTTATACCATAAAATTTATCCGCATATATTATACTTATAGCTGCTCCCCCGATTCCCGAAGCAGCAGCAATACAATATCCGGACACTCTTATACGCCTGTTTCCGCCCAGCAGTTCCGACATAACATTAACCCAGCTGCAAAGAAGCGCCGCACACAGAAGATAATCAAAGGCTCTCAAAGTTCCCCCGATTCCCTCATCCTTATTCAATACCACCTGCCTGCAATAAAAATAGAAATAAAGCAGACTCATAGCTAATATTAAAAATGCAAAAACAGAAACGGCACGAAATAATACCGAACTGCTGTTACGTCTTTTTAAAAAAATCAACATCGGCAGCATTATTCCTACTATGCAAAGACATACTGCCGCCACATAGCCGATAAAAACAAGACCTGTATACATCACAGCCTCCCAAACTTCTGGAAATATTTTTTCTCTATTTCATGTTATAATTACACAGCGGCAGTGAAAAATCCGGCTTTTCACTGCTGATATATTCTATACTTACCTATATTTTAAATAAAAGGCCAGTTAGCAGCAAGCTTTTTAGCAAACCTTTTTACGCTCTACTACAATATATTTATGGTCAATATCCCTTACAGCCAGTAAGGAATTGCCCATCTTGTTGCTTAAGCTGTTAGAATGTAGGTAGCAATTGGATATCGCTTCCTCTCTTTATTTTTATTCTTCCATTGCTCTTACAAGGTTTATCATTTCCATTTTTGATGTGACTCCCAGCTTTCTGTAGGTGCTTGTAACGTGATGCTTGACAGTATTTTTTGAGATATACAGATAGTCCGCAATATCCTGATAGGTGGATCCTGCATAGAGGAGTTTCATAATAACGGTTTCACGCTCTGTAAGCTCTGCTGTTTCCGCCAGATGCTGAAGCTTGTCTTCCTCATTAAGAAGTTTTTTGTCAGCTATAGCTGTTTCAGGCGGTCTCTGATATTGTTCGAGGAAGCAATGTTTAACGATATACCAGAGCAGAAGCACTGCAAGCAGCAGTCTTATAGCCGGGGTAATATTTACGGCTTCGGGATTATAGCCGTGCAAAAGCACTTCTCCTGTTATAAATTTTATTCCTACTTTGGCACCCTGCGCATAATCGGCCATCATTAGTATTGTTCCCAAAAAAGCAAAGACTTTTATATAGCGTTCCGCATACGAAGAAGTACGAATCCGACCTATCGCTGCTATAATAATTATCCCCAGAATTATAACTGCAGCAGTATCTGCCAGTTCAAAAGAAAACGATACTTTTTTTAGTATTTCACTATCTACAGAATAGTTTTCATCCATAATAAAGCCGTAATTAATAAGATTTGTCACGAGAAGGACAGCATATACTGCTTTTACCAGCTTCCAAAAAAGAGCATACCGCTGAGGAAAAACAATATTTTTAATCAGCAGAAACCATACAAACAGCATACTCACTGTAATCCATGCGTCAGAAACTCTCACAGCAGCCGCGCAGTTTTTAATGCCTGTGATTTCACTATAGTAGTCTATGATAAAATACATGACACTTATAATCATAACAAGTGCCGCAAGTATAAAGAGCAGGCTGTTTACCCTGTCAAATTTTATTACTTTTTCTTTTTTCAGAATTAATATAACAGCAGCTGCTATAAGCGCAACTGCCATCGCTCCTATATGAACAAGTCCCATTATCTCATATGAGTTCATTTCTCCCCCTCTGCTGCCTTTTAATATGTATAAGCAACGGAAAGACATATCTCTCCGCTGCTCATACAATGCTGCTTATTTATATATTTTAAATGAAAGGCTATTTAACTGCAAGCTTTTTGGCAAGCTCACCCATTCCGTTAATCTCCTGAGTCATATAAGTTTTAAGCTCTGTCATTAACTTTGCTCTTTCTTTTTCATACAGAGCTATCTCATCCCTGAATCCATCACTTGCTTTTTCGTTTACCAGCGCATGGGTTGCAGGGTAGGTTTCCGCTCTGCCTACTGCTTTGCCGTACAGTCTGTTATCTGTAACATAATCACAGAACGCAACCTTCAGACCTTCCTCGCAGGTTTTCAGTCCAAAGCTGTAAGCATTGTATTCAAGACCTCCGTTAATAGCATACGCTTCTTCAAGAGCATCACCGGCTTTGTTGTTTTTCAGACTGTTTACAACACTGTCTATCACATTGATGTTCTGCTGAATAATGTCATGATATACATATACTCCGCCATCTCCGCTCATTCCGAGGAAATTGTCCTGCATATACTGATATGCTTCCAACCCCTGTTTGTTAAACGCAAGAGCTTCCTTCATAATTTCAGAAGTATCACTTTTCTTTGCTGCAGCCTCTTCATAAGCTTCATTTATTTCATCTGCTTTTGCGGCAAAGGCTTTACCTGCAGTTCTGAATGATTTCAGCGCTTCCTTGTACTCTTCAACGCTTATTCCTGCCTCTTTATATATATCTTCATTTCCTTTTGCAATATTTTCAAGCTCATCACATCTCAAATCGAAGTCAAGCTTGAGGGCAGGAGACTGATCTATGTACATTGCAAGTGCTCCCGAAAGTTTAAGCGCATAATCCATAGCTTCAGAGCTATATTCGTCATTATCATCGTATTTTGTATGATATGTGCTTAAATCAGGTCCGTTACTTCCTGCATATCCATTAACCTGATAGCAAGGAACACCCTTGAACTGATAGCATATGGCATCGCTCATATCACTTGAACCATAGTCAAGTTTTATGTCGGCTTTGGCACCAAGCCTGTCAGTCAAGCCGCTTTTGTTTAACAGATCTTCCTGGAGAGAGAAAGTTTCTTCTGTCGCTTTCATACTTGCAGACAATTTTCCCGATTTTCCCTCTTTTGCAGGAAGCTCATAGTTCAAAAGACCTAATGTGGTTCCGCTCCATTCAGGATGAACCTTTGTTATCATCTCCCATGAGCCTTCCGCCCAGTCTGCCGCTATACCTGTCTGACCCCATTCTTCTGCGCCGTGAGCTATAAATATTATGTCATTTACAGGTTTGTAGTCGGAATCGATCATAGCCTTCGCCATTGCTGCAACAAGACCTATTGCCGCACAGTCATCATTTACACCATAGAAATATTTGTCATAGTGACCTGCAACAAGTATTCTCTGTCCTGTATTTCCTGTGCCCTTAATCTTGCCTGTCACATTGTAGCTTATCCCCTTATCTTCGAGAATTTCATTATCAACTACAAGTTTTGATGTCGGCGTTTTGCCTGCTTTTTTTATCTTTTCTATTCCCTTTATGATTTCAAGGCCGTCTGCTCTGCTGATGCTTACACATGGAACTTTGAGATCGCGTGAGCATAAATCCTGCATCTGACAAGCAGTATCCCACTTGTCTCCTCTCTGGTTGCCGTCTTTATCGACATACTGGCTTGAATATGACATAAGACCTGCTGCACCCTGATAAAATGCTTCCTGATAATGTGTATCAATCCAGTACTCATCATCCTGATTTATATCAATAAGAACGATTTTTCCGTTCATATTTCTGTCATCACCTTTGAGGCCCTGTTCATCGTAATATTTTTCATAATCCGCTTCATATCCGTGTTCCAGATATACAACCTCACCGGTAACCCCCTTGCTATCTGTACCTGAGCTTGCATAGGATACCGGATTAATCTTGACATTTACATCTGCATCTTTGTTCTCAAGTGTGAACTCTGCTCCCTTAAACTGCCATTTATCAAGCTCTACTGGCTCCTTTGCCACATCTTCAAGTCCGATTTTTTTAAACAGATCTGCAAGGTAGTCCGCCGCTTTATGCTCTGCATCTGAGCCTGCAGTTCTGAAGCCGGTTGAATCATCCCAGTATTTTTCATCATATGCCAAAGTCTTTGTAACTTCTCCTGCAAAGTCCTTATCAACCTTTTCTACATATTTTTCAACATCTTCTGTCATAGATAAAGGAGCTTTTACCGTTACCCTGCACACAGCTTTTTTACCGTTATGTGCTGTTGCTGTAATATTGCAGCTGCCTTCACCTGCTGCTGTAACCTTTCCTGTTGAGGATACAGTAGCAACTTTTTTATTCGATGTTGTCCATCTAACCTTCTTTGATACAAGATTTTTTGAAGGCTCCAGCTTTACTTTTAAAGTTTCTGTTCCTTTAACGCGCATTTCTGCCGTCTTGTCACTAAGCCTTACTGATTTAACATTCTTAAGCTTACTGTCAGTTGTTCTCATTGAAACAACTGAGGAAAAAGAACTCTTGTCATTACCTGATATACTTCTTACTTTGTATGTATAGTTCCTATTTTTCTTGAGATCTTTCTGTGTAAAGCTTACGCTGCTTCCTTTTTTAATAGTTTTAATCTTCTTGTATTTGCCGTCTGCAACTTTTGCATAAACCTCATAGCCTTTAGCTTTATCTGCCTTATCCCATGAAATTTTTGCTGTTGTTTTCCCTGCTTTGACAACCACATTCTGTGGTGACTTTAATGATGATGCCGCACTTGCATCTTCAGGAAAAACCATACCGCACATTCCAAACACTACTGCAAATGCCAGCAGCACGGAAGCTATACGGCTTAGAAATCTGTGTTTTCTTTTTTCCATATCATTTCCTCCATAAAAAATATAACTATGTTTATGTTGCTGTAATTCTAGCTTTTTAAGGCTTTTTTGGCAATAGCCCCTTTGTGCCTTTTTCTGAATTCGACAAATTTTCCGTCTTTTATGCACAAATTAAAAGAAGCACTGTTTTGTGCTCCCTTATTTCTCCTACTTCTTATTCCTGAGCTGTCCGCAGGCAGCGTCTATGTCGCTTCCCAGCTTACGTCTTACAGTAGCCGGTATTCCCCGCTGCTCAAGTCTTGCTCTGAAGCTTTCGGCGTGTTTTCTGTCTGCGCCTGTAAGTCCTGTTTCCTTTACCTCATTTAACGGTATCAGGTTTACATGGCACAGTATTCCTTTCAATCTGTCTGCCAGCATATCGGCATGCTCCATACTGTCGTTGACGCCTTTGACAAGCGCGTATTCAAATGTTACTCTGCGGCC
>CAKQOW010000082.1 GCA_934256595.1 uncultured Clostridia bacterium | reverse complement strand
TCCCTTTTTTGAAATTATTTCGTAAAAGTTTATGCTCTCTGTTCGGCACACTCCAAGCCCTATGTTTATGCGCGTTTGTGAAGCCCGAAACCTATATATAATATGACTCCTATCAGGTTGTATACGGCAAAGAACATATATACTCCTCCGCCGCCCCATCTGTCGAGTATAACTCCGCCTATCATCTGGCATACTATAGTGCTGGCATTTGAGCTTACGGCATAATAACCCGACACTGCAAGTCCCGTAAGGCCTGCCGGAACCACTTTGCCTATATATCTGATTACCTCGACAAGAACTATACCGTTTACCATTCCCTGCAGGAAGAACAGCGCCGTTATTGCCGCTGCCGGCGGACAGGTGGCGTACCAGCTGTATCTGACTACCGATATTATCATTCCTGCCAGAATCATTTTTTCGAGTGTAAAGCGGTCGGACAGTTTTTTGGACCATGCCATAAACGGAGCTTCGCTTCCCACCATCAGAAGCATAGCCGCCGCCATTCCCGCCATACTGCCTCCGCAGTCACTGTAGAGAAATGTAAAGTATGTATTGTTTGCAACATTGGTGCCGCCTACAAAGAATACGGCAGCAATCAGTTTGAGATATTTCCTGTTGTGAAGCAGCGCCCCGAAGCCTGTTTTTTCTTCTGAGGCTATCTCCGCCATCTGAATTTCACATTCGTCTATAAGCTCCGTGCTTCCTTTTTTCATTGAAGCCACAAACGCCGCGGAAAGTATATAGCTTGCCGCATACATAAAGAATATTACTCTGAGGTCCACAGCGCCTGCAATCCGGCCTGAAATGAAAACTCCCAGCGCATAGCCCACAGCGCCCCACATTCTGGCAGAGCCAAGAGCCTTGCCGTCCTCAAGGCACATCGCATCAACAAGTCCCATAACCGGCGCCTGAAAGAAATACATTACCGCATATATAATAAGGAATATACCGTATATGTGCACCGCCGAAAGGCCGAGAGCTATGGCTGCCGCGCATATGCACAGTATTCTTACTACATTTCGGCCGTTTTGGCATCTGTCAAACACGCCTCCCCAGAAAGCCGAGGCAAAGATTGCGACAAGCGTGCCCGCCGCAGTGACCGTTCCTATCTGGGCGCCGGTAAATCCCTCCTGCGCAAGATATCTGCCTATAAGGGGCATCATCGAGCCTATCGCCATATATGAAAATGTGTATACGAAAATATATCTGATATGTGTCCTGTCCATAAAATCCTCTCAAAAAATATTACCAGACAAGTATATCACAAAGGCTGTCTGCAAACAATATCACTATATATTTCTGAATTTACGGAGGTTTGTATGTCCATTGTACTGATTAGAACTTTTATTCTGTATTTTATAGTTCTGTTTGCCATAAGGATTATGGGCAAGTCGGAGCTTTCAAAGATGTCGCCGTTTCAGATGGTGGTTATATTTATGATGGCGGAGCTTGCCGCAATCCCCATAGAGTCGCCTACGGTTTCATTTATAAGCGGGGTTATCGCCATTTTCACACTGCTGTTTTTACAGGTGCTCATATCATATATTTCAATCAAAAGCGAGAAGTTCAAGAATTTCATAAACGGCAGACCCAGCGTTATTATTGAAAACGGACAGATAAATCAGGAGGAGATGAGACGGCTTCGGATTTCCATAAACGATCTTATGGAGCAGCTTCGTCTCGGAAACACTCCGAGTATCGCAGATGTCAATTATGCAGTGCTTGAGTCAAACGGAAGTCTTTCCATTGTTCCAAAGCCGGACAAAAAAACCGTAACTCTAAAGGATATGGGTATTCCTCCAAAAGACGAAATACTGCCGTCGGTTATAATATCAGACGGTACTTTATATGAAGAAAATCTGACAAAGGCAGGTATTGATGCAGATGTTCTGAAAGCTCAGCTTGCAGCCTGCAATATGGGAGGCTTTGAAGATGTGTTTCTGGCAGTCTGCGATGAAAACCGCAGACTTCATATATATGCCGCCGATGCAGACGGCAAAAAAGCAAGGGAGGTGAGCATATGAGATCGCTGGCTGTTTCAAGTCTGTGTCTTGCAGTTCTGCTTGCAGGCTGGAGCGTTTTTCATTATGTTTCCGCAGAAAAATCCGATGAGTATATTACGGAGATAAGAGAAGTATTAATTCCTGCAGTTCACTCTGAGGACTGGGAAACCGCGCAGAAAAGCTTTAATGAGTTCGGCAGGGACTGGCACAGCTATAAAAAAGCCGCCGCATATTTTTTTGATACGACAGCTTTAAATGAGGCTGATTATTCCATAGCCCGCGCCGAAGAATTTATAAAGGCAAAGGATCCGTCAAATTCAGCGGGAGAGCTGGCCGCATTAAGAGAGCAGTTTAAGTTTCTCCACAAAAACGAAAGTATATCTATGGGCAACATTTTCTGACAAGTCAGGCGTCAGCTCCGCTCTGATACCTGCCGCATCTGTCCTGGAAACAGCCAAGCTGTATTTCTCCTTTCAAAAGTCTTACTACCTGACAGCTGTTGCCGCAGCCGCTGCAGGTAAATTCCTCTGTATGAACCTCATCGAAGTCCGCATCAAAGCCTTTAAATCTGCTTTTGTTTTTTGCAGTTGCCTCTCCTGCAATTATCGCGGCTCCCACCGCGCCCATTACTGTATTGTGTTCAGGCACTGTGATTTCCGCTCCGATTTCCTCTTCAAAGGCTTTTTTAATTCCCTCATTGCAGGATACTCCGCCCTGAAAGCAGAAGCCCGGCTCAAGTCTTTTGCCCTTTGCCACATTGCTCATATAGTTTCGCACAAGCGCCCTGCACATTCCTGCCAGTATGTTTTCTATGGACACTCCCATCTGCTGCTTGTGAATTATATCTGACTCTGCAAATACCGCGCATCGCCCCGCTATGGAAGCCGGCATATCGGCTCTAAGGGCAAGCTGCCCGATATCCGAGATTTTAATCCCCATACGCTCTGCCTGTCTGTCGAGAAACGAGCCTGTCCCGGCCGCGCATACCGTATTCATTGCAAAGTCTCTGACATACCCGTCTTTAATAAGTATTATTTTGGAGTCCTGACCGCCGATTTCAAATACGGTTCTTATCTCCGGATAAAGCTTCGCCACAGCTCTGCCGTGAGCCGTTATTTCGTTTTTTACAGCGTCTGCACCTATCATCATAGCTGCTATGGCTCTGCCGCTTCCGGTTGTCCCCGCTCCCGCTATATCGGCTGCTTTAAATTCCTGCTCCAAAAGTTTCATTCCGCAGGCTACGGCTCTGATGGGGTTTCCCTCTGTTTTGAGATACAGTTTTTTCAGTACGTTGTTTTTTTCGTCGATTACAACAAGGTCGGTGCTTACCGAGCCCACATCTATACCCAGGTAGTTCATTTTTTCCCCCTCTTTCTTTTCCCCGCCGCAAGCATATCCGCAAAGGATTCCAGTCTGGTCAGATATCCTGCATCTGCTGTCATTTCGTCAAATACCAGATGAAGAATCTCAAGGTTCTTCCCCTCTGTATTGTTTTCAAATACGGTTTTGGCCACTATTTCAGGCATACAGCCTGCCGGCATAAGCTGCACAATTCCGTCAAAGCCTGCGGTTTTGTAGTCATCTATGGCTTTTACTGTTTCGTGAGCATAGCCGCCTATCGAATACGGCATATACCTGCTGTTTTTCCTTTTAATCAGAGCTGAGCCGGCTGTATAGCCGGTCCACCAGCTCAGGGTCATTGTTTTCTGAAACGAAATCCCCATATTCATAAGTGTTTCTTCTATGTTATGGTTTGCAAAGGGTTCTATGCAGGTATATATTTCCCCTGTAAGCACCAGTTTCACCGGGTCTGCAGTTCTTCTGACTCTGACCCTGTCCGTCAGCACCTCATAAAAGTCCATAATTCTGAAAGCTTCTTTGAAGTTCTTTGCCTCTTCAAGCTCTTTGAAAAGGTTTCTTCTGAGGGCTACAAGCTCTGCCGGGTTTTTCGCATATCCCGCCGTAAAAAAGCACTGCTCCTCCAGCATATCCATTCTGAGCATAAGTTTTCTCGCTTTTTCTGCCATACGAATTGTTCTTAACGTTCCAAAACTGCGGCTTCCTTTTAAGCCTTTCAGTCTTGATATAAATTCTTTTCGGCCTATTACAGACGGCGAGTCAAGTACAATCCAGTTCATACTGCAGTTCTGATTGTTCATAACATCTGAAAGCAGCTGGCAGTACTGCCCCAGTCTGCAGGGACCCTTAGTTGCCGTCATAAGAGCCGTGTCTGCTCCTTTTTTGTATCCGTCTGTCAGGTTTCCGGCCATAAGTTTAAAGGGCAGGCATATCTCATCGGGTGAAATTCTGCTGCCCTGCTCCAGTGTCGCTGCATTGTTTCTCTCCGGCACCGCTGTTTGTGTGCCTATGGATTCAAGCAGGAGTCTGACAGGTATATAGGCCTTGCCTATATGGGGAAATGTTACTTTCATAGCGCCGCCTCCCTTACTATATCTCCAAAGGCTTCAAGTCTTGTTTCAAAGCCGGCCTCTGCTCTGTGCTCGTCTATTTTAAGACTGAATACAGGTATCCTTGTGACATATTTGTATATGAGTGAAGTAAGTATGCTGTCTATGCCGCAGTTAAACGATGACATACAGATAACCGCATCTACTGCTTTCTGTTCTGAAAGTATGACAGCCCTTGCAAGTATGTCCGTAAGAGCGTCCCAGTACGGTCTTTTTATCAGGCCCAGTTTTTCTATTCTCGTTATTTTTTCGTATCTTGATATGTTTCTGCCCTGTATCACGCCTATGCCCATTCTGTGAAGTCTGTCTGCAATGTTCATATTGGAATAGGTATTGTTAATGTTATATTCGTGGGCGGCTATAAAGACATTGTATTTGTAGCCCTCATCATCGCTGGATTTGTATTCTCTCTGCGCTTTTGCGGCTTTGTCTATGGCTTTTGCAAGTCCCCGCCTTTTTATTTTCATTTTTTTCAGCTGGTGTTTCAGGTATTTGTGAAGCTGTTTTCTGTCATTTACGCAAACGGCCTTGTCAAATACCAGTTTGTCTGAGGCTGCCATATCGGGCATGCCGCATATCTTGGGACACAGCGCTTCTCCAAACTCTGTTTTCATAATTCTCGGTACGCATACATACCTGCATTCTTCAGAGAGTTTATCTATCTGCCCTCTCATCACCTTTACGGGGAGACAGGCTTCGTCGGCGCAGAGTCTGCTGCCTCTGTCTATGATATCCTGATTTATTTCATCAACGTATTTAAGCTCTATTCCTATTTCATCTGCAAATGCAGTAATAAACGGTTGATACCTGTAGTATACATAGCCCTTTGGCATTCCTATAATCAAAATAAAAGACCTCCTGAACAATATATAGATATTGTTGACAGGAGGTTTCCTTATTATACCTACTGAATTACTTCATACATATCTGCCGCATCTTCTTTGCGGACAGTTTCGAGTATCTTGGTTATTCTGACTTTAATTGTATTGTTTCCGAATTTTATTTCGACTATGTCGCCCTCTTTTACCTCTGTACCCGGCTTGGCCACTTTGCCGTTTACTGTTATTCTCTCCTGCTCGCAGGCTTCCTTGGCAACGGTACGCCTTTTGATAAGTCTGGAGTTTTTAAGGTATTTATCTATTCTCATATTGTCTCCTATCTTAAAAAATTATAACATCTCTATTTTTTCTTTTGGCAGACCTGTATATTTGACAATTTTCTCTGTCGGTTCATTCTCTGCTTTCATGGCCTTCGCCATTTCCAGTGCTTTTGAAGCCTCACCTTCGCTTCTGCCTATTTCCTCGCCCTGCTCTCTTGCTTCCTGTATATCGTGCATTCT
>CAKQOW010000081.1 GCA_934256595.1 uncultured Clostridia bacterium | reverse complement strand
TATACGCCTGTGGACATTGTGTAAGACATTGAGTTGCGTAATACCGCAGCCAACGCAGTAGTGGTTGAAGCAGGAAGTTCCGACTTCTATAAGTCGGAGTAGTTCACTTGAAGGTTCATGCAGTTACGGGCACAGCCGGGATACCGGCAGGGAGACGGTAAAGAAAATGAAAAAACGACTATTTGCAATTGCAGTGATAATGATTATGCTGGTTGTGGCCATTGGCTGCGGCGGGGGATATCTTGAGAACATAGAGGATCTTTCGGATTACGACCTTGTTGAAGAAGCATATTTCGGCCTTGGAGATGACTTTAAGGCACTTAATGATGCGCAGAAGGTGGTGTACACTGTGGCTGAATTTGATATGGAAGTGCAGTGCGGAGGTCTGTGCCAGTTCTTCTATAACGACTGCGGGGAAGCGGCGTATGTGAGCAAAAGCCTTGACGAAATCGGAGCCGTCGAATATCAGAGACTTTACGATGATTTCATAGCGGATAACGATATTGATATCAGCAGTCTTGATGAGACTGAATATGAGGATATGTATGATATGTATCCCTTTGATGAGTTTGATGATACCTACTATAGACTTTATAGCCGGCAGCCCCTTGAAACAATGCTGGCATCCTACATCAGAGAGCATATAGATGAGGTCAGAGGCATTGTAAATCCCGCATAAAAAACAGTTGATTTTTTAAAGAAAAATATGATATATTAGATTTATCGAGTTGCGAAAGCGTAAGTCCGGATGGGCTTGCGCTTTAATATTTTTTTGGAGAAATGAGAGGTACATATGAAAAAAGAAAGACGAACAAACCTGACGGTGACAATACTTTCGCTGTCACTGCTTACGGTTATGGCGGGAGCGGCGGTAGCCCCTGCTCTTGATACGATAAGGGAATACTTTTCAGATGTGGATAAGACTTTAGTACAGCTGATTATAAGTATACCGGCCCTGTTCATATTCATAACCAATATGTTTTTTTCTGCCCTGTGCAGGAAATTCAGATCAAGAACACTTCTCCTTGCAGGACTGGTGCTGTATACGGCAGGAGGCTGCGCCGCAGGACTTTTCAGTAATATATTTATGGTGCTGGTATTAAGAGCGCTTGTAGGTATAGGCGTGGGAATTATAATGCCCATGTCAACCGGACTTTTGGCGTTTTATTATACCAGAGACAAGCAGGACAGACTTATGGGCTATTCCTCCGCAATGAATCAGATGGGCGGTGTGGCGGCAACACTTATAGCGGGCATGCTGGCGCAGATAAGCTGGAGACTGAGCTTCCTTGTATATCTTATGGGTCTTATAAGCATTGTGCTGTGCATACTGTTTCTGCCTGACGAAAGGCTTGTGACGGAGGAAAAGCGCGAGAAGAAAAAAGGCGTGTTCAGAGAGTATTATACATTTGTAATTGCAATGTTTCTCCTGATGTTTACGTTCTTTGTATATCCTACAGAGTTTGCCATTGAAACCGCCGCAGAGAGAGTCGTTCCGGCCGGACTTATAGCCGTTATAATGGCAGGAGCAGACCTTGTTGCTTTTGCGGGAGGGCTGCTGTTTGTGCATATCAAAAAAAGAATGGGAGAGATGATGAAGTATGCAGCGCCGCTGCTGTTTTTTGCAGGTTACATGCTCCTTGCATTTACAGACGGCAGAGGCGGTATACTGGCAGGTTCTGCGCTTATAGGTTTTGCCAACGGTATAGGAATCCCATATATTATATCTGCAGCCTCGGCAAAAGCCGGAAGATCAGCAGCAACAACTGTAATGCCTGTAATTTCGGCGGCAATGTATCTTGCGCAGTTTGTAACACCGATTATCCTGTCTGCAGTATCGGCTGCGGCAGTAAATGCAGAACGTCTGCCATATATGGCAGCGGGAGCTTCGGCCGTACTGCTTGCGGCATGGTCGGTACTGCTCAGAGGAGGCAGCAGAGAAGCCTGCATATCTGAAAAAGAGTATATGTACTAAAGCTCTGTGATATGATATCCTTAAAAAGGACAATTAATAAAACAGACACAGGGAGAAATTTATGGACTGGAACAGAGAATGGAAGAAAACAAGAGATGAAAACGGACACAGCAACAGCATTGATTTCTGGAACGACTTTGCGCCCAGGTTTCGCAAAAAGCCCGAGCAGGGAAAGCGAGACATATATGCAGAGGAGTTTTACAGACTGGCAGAGACAGAGCCGGGAGATACCATATTCGATATGGGCTGCGCATCGGGGACTCTGGCAATTCCGTTTGCCCAGAAAGGCCATGAAATATATGCCGCGGACTTTTCACCAAAGATGCTGGAGGTGCTTTCGGAGGACGCCGCAGAGCTTGGACTTTCGGACAGAATACATGCCATGCAGCTTGACTGGAACGAGGACTGGAGCAAAAGAGAAATACCTGTCTGTGATATTGCAATATCCTCAAGATCCCTCATATCCGATGACCTTGAAGGCTGTCTTATGAAGCTGGAGCAGGCAGCGGCAAAAAAAGTGTGTCTGGGTGTATGGACCAGCGGAAATCACAGATTTGACCGGAAGATAGCAGAGGCTATAGGGTATAATTACTCTGATTGCGGTGCATTTGTGTATATAATGAATATCCTGTTTGAGATGAACAGGAGACCGAAACTGTCATACATAGAAGCGCCGTTTAAAACTCAAAAATACGGAAGCTTTGAAGAATGTGTCAGTGCGGTGGCAGACAGCTTTCCTGACGGACTCAGCGGTGAGCAGTATGACAGACTGGTTGAATATACAAAAGCTCATCTCATTCAAAAGGACGATGTGTGGGTATATGATCATGCCGGAACTGCCACATGGGCATTTATATCGTGGGAGCTGTAATCTGAGAGAAGTAATTAAAAAAGAGTAATTGCAGAATTACTCTTTTTTAATGTTAGCTTGAATTTTCGATATTTAGCAAAAGTAGTTATGTTGCTATTAACTTTCGTCAATAGTTAAACGGTTAGTATAACCATAATAACGTCTGAAATAAATTTAGTCAACGAAACAGATAAAAATAAATCAAATTAGACAAACAGAAGAAAGATATTAAGCAAATTTGTTAAAAAACACAACAAATACAGGCAAAAACGGAGGTAAATATAAGCAAAGTAATATTAAAAAGAGATTTGAGTGGATAGGGAGGAGAATGGATATAATAAAAATTGTGACTGGTAAATTATTATAATTTGTGATATAATGTAGTGTCAAATTTTTGGGAAGTAAACTTAGGAGGACAATAATATGTCAGAAAAAGAAATCAGAGAAGTTGAAAGCTCCAACTTTATCCATAATATCATAGATAAAGATCTGGAAACAGGTAAGAATGGTGACAAGGTATACACAAGATTTCCGCCGGAGCCGAATGGATATCTTCATATCGGACACGCAAAATCAATATGCCTTAACTTTACTACTGCCCAAAAATACGGTGGCAAATGCAATTTAAGATATGACGATACAAACCCTGTAAAAGAAGATGTTGAATATATAGACTCAATCGAAGCAGATGTAAGATGGCTGGGCTTTGAATGGGACAAACGCCTGTGGGCATCTGACTACTTTGACAAAATGTACGAATGCGCAGTAGAGCTCATAAACAAGGGCAAGGCGTTCGTATGCGATCTCAATGCGGATCAGATAAGAGAATACAGAGGTACTCTCAAAGAGCCGGGCAAGGAAAGCCCTTACAGAAACAGAAGTGTAGAGGAGAACCTGCAGCTCTTTGAAGAGATGAAAGCAGGCAAATATGCCGACGGCGAAAAGGTGCTGAGAGCAAAGATAGATATGGCATCGCCAAACATCAATATGAGAGACCCTGTTATATACAGAATAGCTCATACAACACATCACAACACAGGTGACAAATGGTGCATATATCCTATGTATGACTTTGCGCACCCTATAGAGGACGCAATAGAGGGCATCACACATTCAATATGCACACTTGAATTTGAGGACCACAGACCTCTTTACGACTGGGTTCTTGAGGAGCTTAACTGGCCTAATCCGCCGCAGCAGATTGAATTTGCAAGACTTAACCTTACAAATACAGTTATGAGCAAGAGATACCTCAAGGCTATGGTGGACGACGGCACTGTAGAGGGCTGGGACGATCCGAGAATGCCGACCATTGCAGGCCTCAGAAGAAGAGGATATACACCTGAGTCAATCAGAGACTTCTGCGAGAGAATAGGTGTTTCAAAAGCAAACAGTACAGTTGATGTTTCACTGCTGGAGCACTGCATCAGAGAGGACCTCAAGGACAAGGTTGCCTCAAGAAATGTGGTAGAGGATCCGATTAAAGTGATAATAACCAATTATCCTGAAGACCGGACCGAAGAATGTGAAATGGAAAACAACAGAAACGTTCCTGAAATGGGCAGCCGCAAGGTTCCTTTCAGCAGAGAGCTTTATGTTGACGGCGCAGACTTTATGGAAGTTCCGGCAAAGAAATATTTCAGACTCTTCCCCGGAAACGAAGTAAGATTTAAGGGAGCATATTTCATCACCTGCAATGAGGTTGTCAAAAACGATGACGGCAGCATCAGAGAGCTTCTGTGCACTTATGACCCTGAAACAAGATCAGGCGCAGGCTTTGAGGGCCGCAAGGTCAAGGGAACCATTCACTGGGTTGATGCAAAGACAGCAGTTCCGATTAAAATCAGAAACTATGACTATCTGATGATTACAGATGAAGAGGGCAACAATGTTCTCAACGAAAACTCAATGGAGGTGGTGACCGCATATGCAGAGCCGTCAATACTTGAGGCGGCGCCGGGAGAAAGATTCCAGTTCTTCAGACACGGTTACTATATTGCAGACAAAAAACTGACAACAGATACCGAAAAGGTATTCAACAGAATAGTGGACCTCAAGAGTTCATACAAGCCGGGCAAATAAAGGCAGACAGTAAAAAGCGGCGGAAATTATTTCCGCCTTTTGATATTTAGATATCTGCAGGAGAGAGCTTCAGCAGATAAAATTTGGAGGTAAAAAATGACAAGATTTGTAGGAACAACATCAAGAGGACTCAGAGCCCCTATTATCAGAGAGGGCGATGACCTCAAAAAAATTGTAGTCGATACTCTTCTGGGCGCTGTAGACGCAGGCGAATTTGAGATCGGCACAAAAGATGTTTTAGCCGTTACAGAATCAATAGTTGCAAGAGCGCAGGCAAACTACGCCACAACTGCAGACATCGCGCAGGACGTTAAGGCTAAGCTGGGCGGAGAAACAGTAGGCGTGGTATTCCCTATTCTTTCAAGAAACAGATTTGCAATCTGCCTCAGAGGTATTGCAAAGGGCGCCAAAAAAATCGTACTTATGCTGAGCTATCCGAGCGATGAGGTTGGAAACCACATACTTGACATAGACAAGCTGGACGAAAAAGGCATAAACCCTTATTCAGACGTACTTACACAGGCAGAGTTTGAGGGACTGTTCGGCAAATCCTGCCATACATTCACAGCGGTTGACTATGTAAACTACTACAAGGGCCTTATCGAAGAAGAGGGCGCAGAGGCAGAGATAATTTTCTCAAACAACCCTAGAACCATTGTTGAGTACACAGACAAGGTTTTATGCTGTGACATACACACAAGAGCAAGAACAAAGAGACTGGTTAAAGAAGCGGGAGCGACTGTAGTATTAGGCATGGACGATATCCTTACAGAGTCCGTAAACGGCAGCGGCTACAATTCAGATTACGGTCTTTTAGGTTCAAACAAGGCTACAGAGGATAAGGTTAAGCTGTTCCCTGTAAACTGTAAGGAATTTGTTGACGGTGTTCAGGATGAAATCAAAGCAAGAACAGGCAAGACTGTAGAGGTAATGGTTTACGGCGACGGCGCATTCAAGGACCCTGTAGGCAAGATATGGGAGCTTGCAGATCCTGTTGTATCACCGGGATATACCAAGGGTCTTGAGGGACAGCCAAATGAGCTTAAGCTCAAATACCTTGCGGACAACGACTTTGCTGAACTGAACGGAGATGAGCT
>CAKQOW010000080.1 GCA_934256595.1 uncultured Clostridia bacterium | reverse complement strand
AGGCTTTCCCAAGAGCGCATAGAGCGATTGGTTGAAAGCTACGGCGAAATGACCTAACCCCATTTGCAGAGCAAATGGCAGGTAGGTAGCAGTGAGTTCTTACAACAGTAAGAATAGAACTCTTGCATAAGACTTTCTATGATTTATTTCATAAATCAAGACAAGTCTTTAAAATACAGAAATTGCCGAGCTTTAGCGAGAGTGCAATTTTTCAGTTTATGACCTAACCCCATTTGCGAAGCAAATAGGATTGATTATATATAGAAAGGAGCCAGTTATATGGTTCACCAGTATAAAATGAACGGCTATAATATTGTTTTAGACTCCTGCTCAGGAGCTATCCATGTGGTAGACGAGCCTGTTTATGATATTATAGCAATGTTTCAGGATAATGATGAAGATACAATTACACAGGTTATATGTGATAAATATAAAGACAGAGGAGATGTAACCGAAGCTGATGTACGTGAGTGCATTGAGGATATAAAGAGCCTGATTAAGGAGGGCAAGCTTTTCAGTCCTGATACCTTTGCGGATATGGCGGGTACCTTTAAGGAACATTCGGGCAATATAATCAAGGCGCTGTGTCTGCACGTTGCTCATACCTGCAATCTGAACTGTGACTACTGCTTTGCAAGTCAGGGCAAATTCCATGGAGAACGTGCCCTTATGAGCTTTGAGGTGGGCAAAAGAGCGCTGGATTTTCTAATTGAAAATTCAGGAACAAGGACAAATCTTGAGGTTGACTTCTTTGGCGGAGAGCCTCTTATGAACTGGGATGTTGTCAAGCAGCTTGTTGAATATGCCAGAAGCGTTGAAAAACAGCACGGCAAAAATTTCAGATTTACTCTTACAACCAACGGTGTTTTAATTGACGATGACGTTATAGACTTTGCAAACAGAGAGATGAGCAATGTTGTTCTGTCCCTTGACGGCAGAAAAGAAATCAACGATTTGAAACGTGTGGATTATGCAGGTAACGGCAGCTATGATATAATTGTTCCTAAATTTAAAAAAATGGTGGAAGCAAGAGGCGGCAAAAACTACTATATGAGAGGCACTTTCACTCATGCAAACCCTGACTTTACGGAAGATGTATTTCATATGGCAGACTTAGGATTTACTGAGCTGAGTATGGAGCCGGTGGTCTGCGCACCTTCCGATCCTGCGGCGCTTACCGAGGAGGATATGGAAACAGTCAAGGAACAGTATGAGATACTTGCAAAGGATATGCTAAGGCGCAGCAGAGAGGGAAACCCGATAACTTTCTACCACTATATGCTGGACCTTACGGGCGGACCTTGTATCTATAAACGTATTTCAGGCTGCGGCTCCGGTACAGAATATATGGTAGTTACACCTTGGGGCGATCTGTATCCGTGCCACCAGTTTGTAGGAGACGAGGAGTTCAAGCTGGGGGATATCTGGCAGGGAGTTACCAATAATGATATCAGAGAGGATTTCCGTTCCTGCAATGTATATGCAAGACCTGAATGTGATGACTGCTGGGCGAAGCTTTACTGCTCAGGCGGCTGTGCGGCTAATGCGTTCCATGCGACAGGCAGTATCAGAGGAATATATGAAGCAGGCTGTGAACTGTTCTGTAAGCGCATAGAATGTGCAATTATGATGAAAGTTGCAGAGGAAGGCTTATAAAGGAGGGGTTTAGATGGCATTAGGATATCTTGCGCTGATGTTCGTCATTATGAGCGTTATAAGTATTGTGGGACTGGTACTGCTTCTGATTATTAAAAACGAAAAAGCAAACAGAATCGTTTTATACATAATGGCAGTGTGGGGGATTATTATAGCGATAATGAATATTACATCACTGCCGATAAACTGGATTATCTGGCGTATTGCAGCGGGCGCTTGCGGCCTTATAGGGCTTGCAGGCGGAATTATAAGATTTACAGCAAAAGAAAACAAAAAAACAGCAGCATCTCTGCTTACAGTGATTTCTGTTTTAGCAGGCATGACTATGCTGTTTGCAATGTAACATAGTTAAAAGGCGGATCGGATTATGAGCAAAAGAAGAATTACAGCAGTTTTAATACTTACAGTTGCAACAGCCATAACAGCACTTATTGCAGTAAAAACGGGTATAAACCCGCCGGTTGGGAATATTATAGGATCGTTTTGTGCAATAGCAGCGCTTATTGTATTCTCGCATCTGCTGAAAGTCAAAGACAGCTTGTTTTACTGCGGACTGATTTTTGTTTACTGTGCATCACCTGTGGGCTCGGTGCTTAATCTTTACAGAAGCGTGGGACCGTATGATAAGATAGTGCATTTTTTCAGCGGTATACTGCTGGCATGGCTTGCAGTTGTGCTTTTGTCAAGACTTTTTGACAGAGCTGTTTCAGAGGTCAGAAATACTAAGCTGTATATGCTGCTTCAGTGTGGCTTTGCATTTTTCTTTTCATCTGCAGGAGCAGGCATATGGGAAATTTTCGAATTTACAACTGACAGATTGACAGGCGGTGAAATGCAGAGAGGAATGGTCGATACAGTAACAGATATTATAGCCGGAAATACCGGCGCACTTACATACTGCATAATACTTGCTGTACTGATATGCAACGGCAGACTGGCAGACAGAGAAAATTAAAAACGAGTAGAAATATATTAAAGTAAACTGACATACAGAAAGTATTCCGGTTCACTTTTTTATAATATAGGAAATATCGATTTTGAGATATTCCCGTATATTTCAGTGCTTCGCTCCAACAGGCTTTGCCTGTTGCTGTCCGTTTTTCCTAGCCAAGCATAGCTTGGGGTAAAAAGGCAAAAAAAGCATATTGAATGTTGTCGCTCCTTGTGAGCGACATATGAAAATAGGGATGTTAGTTTCGTAGTTTTCACTTTTTTTATATTCATAGCAGTGAGTTGGTGTAAAGCTCGAAAAGAAACAGACCTGACCAGATCAACTATACTAATTTGCTGTGATTTATATATATATTAAACAATGTTGCGTAACGCAGGGTATGCATGTTAAAATACAGTCAGTTGGTAAAGTGGAATTGAAAAAAGGACAGGATATATGAGAATTTTTGATACAAATGTACAGCAGTTAAAATATACGGTTCTGATGGAGGTGGCATATCAGACATGGCTTGGCAATGACTCTTTTGCAGTATTTAATGAGATTGCCAACGAGATAGTCAAAAAAGACAAGCCGCCTATGAGCTGCTGTATCTACAAGGACAGAGCTATTGTTGCAGAACGCATCAGACTGGCGCTGGGTGGCAACAAAAACAATCCTAACGTTATTCAGGTTATCGATATTGCATGTGATGAATGTCCGGAAGCAGGTCATACGGTGACTGACCTGTGCAGAGGCTGTATTGCTCACAGATGTGCGGATGTATGCAGGATGGGTGCTATTGTTTTCGATGAGGAAGGACAGGCGCATATAGATAAGAATAAATGCGTTGAATGTGGCAAATGTGCTAAAGAATGTCCGTATGGCGCAATAGCCAATTTCAAAAGACCATGCGAAAGAGCCTGTAAATTTGATGCAATCAGTATGGCAGAGAGCGGAGAGGCTGAGATAAATCATGACAAATGTGTTGCCTGCGGAGCCTGTGTATATACATGCCCGTTTGGAGCAACCGTAGATGTTTCCGGCATTGTAGATGTGGTGAATATGATCATGGACAGTGAAAACAACAGCAGATACAGAGTATATGCGATGGTTGCGCCTGCTATTGCCAGTCAGTTCAATTATGCGCAGACAGGACAGGTAATTACGGCAATCAGAGAACTGGGCTTTTACAAGGTGCATGAGGTTGCTCTCGGAGCTGATATGGTTGCGTGGTCTGAAGCGCAGGAGCTCATAGACAAGGGTTTCCTTACCTCCTCCTGCTGTCCGGCTTTTGTAAAATACATAAAAACAAAATTCCCGGAGCTGGAGGAACATATTTCACATAACCTGTCGCCTATGGCGATGCTGGGCAGATTTATCAAGGAGAAAGATCCGGAAGCAAAGGTTGTATTTATAGGGCCTTGCACATCTAAAAAGATGGAAATAAGGCAGGACAGGGTAAAAGATTATGTGGATTATGTGCTTACCTTTGAGGAGCTGCAGGCACTTATTGACAGCAAGGATATAATTGTGGAGGAACTTGAGCCTACTGATTTGGACGAAGCCTCATATTACGGACGTATATTTGCAAGAACAGGAGGCCTTGCCGCAGCAGTAGCGGAAGCAGTAAAAGAACTTGCGCCGGAGAATTTCGAACTTAATCCTGTAGTGTGTGAAGGCGTTGACAAATGCAAGCCGGCACTTCTGCGTGCAAAAAAAGGACTGCTGCCTAACAACTTCATCGAGGGTATGATATGCAGCGGCGGCTGTGTAGGCGGAGCAGGCTGTCTTACTCATACAGGCGAGTCGCAGAAGAAAGAGGTCGAGGAATACGGAAAGGCATCAGGACTTGAGAGCATAAAGGCTGCTATTGACGGAGCAGAGGACATTATATGAAATATTACAGCTTCTTATGGTAAGAATAATTATCACAGGGGGCTGTTTTTTGATAAAAGACAGAAATACAAATTACAATATTGGGGATACTTCAAAGTAAATTGAAGTTTGTTTGAAGTGACTTTGAAGTGACTTTGAAGTTGACTTTGAAGTGACTTTGAAGTAAACTTGAAGTAGTACAGAAAAGAGGTGAGGGAATATGTATTTAGAAGAGATAATTGAAGATATACAGTTAGAAAGCGATAAGTTTGAAAGTAAAGCTGTTTTAAACCGTGATGATGTTGTCGGCTGGCTCAAAAGCATTGCAGGATTTGCGAATGCTTCAGGAGGAGATTTTTACATCGGAGTGGAGGATAAGACGAACAAACTGATTGGTTTTGACAGAAGAAGCGCTGACAATGAAAGAAATTATTTCAATAATCAGGTGAATGAACATTTAACCCCTAGACCGCAAATGAAAATTTCTTTCATACGATACGAAATAAAAGGAAATGAACGCTTTGTGATAAAGGTAAGCATACAGGAATCCTCAGTAAAACCGGTAATTTTAAAATACAAAAATATCCCGTCCATTTTTATGAGGCGTGACGGCTTTACAAATGGTGCAACCTATGAAGAAATTATTGAGATGAGTGTAAAAAGCAAAAATACTCAGTATGATATTCTTGTGTCGAATATAAAATATGATCCGGAACAGCTGTCAGATCTTCATAGGTTCTATGAAAAGCACAACGGAGGAACATCCTTAAAAGAAAAAGCCTTAAAGTCTTTAGGCTTTGTAAATGAAGAGGGCTATTTGCTGAACGGTGCAGTTTTGTTTCTTGATGATTACAAAGGGAATAAAACAGAAGTGCAATGCTCGGTCTTTTCAGGGTTTAACAAAGGAAGTGAAAGGATTGTTACTGTAAATCGTTTTAACGGGAATATTACGTCAACGATTAATTATATGGTGGACTTTGTAAATCAAAGAATGAACCATTCGATGATAAAGCTTGATGATGCCAGAATTAATATAGACGCATATCCTGCCAGAGCTTTGTTTGAAGGTATAATAAATGCAGTGGCACATCGAGATTACTATCTGGACGGAACACAGATACAGGTTGATATGTTCAAGGACAGATTGGAAATATCCTCGCCGGGAGGGTTTTATAGGGGAGAGAAGCTTAGAAAAACCTATGACTTGTCCGGTATAATTTCCAAGAGAAGAAATGAATTGATTTCAGGTGTCTTAGTTGCCTGCAATGTTATGGAGGCAGCCGGAACGGGATTTGATAAGATTATGGAAGAATATGCAGCAGCGGATGAAACGCATAAACCATATATTTATTCGACATCCGACCATTTTACATTAGTGCTCCCGGACCTGACCTATGATAGGGGTGTTGAAGACAAGGGTACTCCGGTCCTTAGTTTTGTGCCGGTTCAGGGAGGTACAGAACTGGATGGAAAAGTGCTGTCATTCTGCTATTTTAAGGCGCGCAAGGTCGCAGAGATTGCTGAATATCTTGGGATAAGCGATTCGACATATTTCAGAAAGCAGGTTCTTGATAATCTTGAAAAACAGGGATATCTGGAGAAGAATAAAGTATCAAGAGC
>CAKQOW010000079.1 GCA_934256595.1 uncultured Clostridia bacterium | reverse complement strand
GACGGAATTGTGCCGTCAGTTTCATGATTTCCTATTGAAGTCATAACCGGAACCGATGCAAATACCCTCTCGCCGCTTTCAAGCAGCACCTCCCAGTCGGCTCTGCTGTTGTTTGAATCGACCATATCTCCCGCAGTAAGAATAAATGCGGCGTCTCTGTTTTTTTCATAGGCCGACTCCAGAAGCTCCTGCCATATATGATAGTCTCTTTCTCTGGACTCGTACTGCACATCGCCTATGAATATGAATTTTGTCTGTTTCTCGTCTCCCGAGGGCGTTTTGAATTTCCTTGTATCCGATACAGCCTCGCCACTGCCGTTATAAATCTGATATATATATTCTCTGCCGGGTATCAGATATTTCATATTCGCCTCGTATCTGCAATAGCCTTTCCATACACTGACATACTCTCCCGCCGCTTCTCTGTAGCCGCTGAAACTCCCCTTGTAGCTTCCATCTTCCATAAATCTTACGGTCTGAGGAGTTCCGTCACCTCTCCACGTAACTGTTACTGATGTGTACGGATCATCTGTAAAAGACAGGACTCTCTGCGAAGCCTCTTCGCTTCCGTAAATTCCCTGCGAAAATATGACAGCGCATATCATAAGTAAAATAATAAAGATAATTCCCCGTTTTTTCATCTCTGCTCCTTTGTATATATTATGCCTGGATTGGCACAAAAAATTACAGACCAGAAAATTTCTGATCTGTAATACGAGGCAAACGTTTTATTTTACTTTTTATCGGATAAAACTTCTATGCTTATATATTACACTATATCTTCGCAAAGTTTTGTTGGTACGCCAACATTTATTAAATATTTTTAAAGAATTTTAAATTTACTTTTCTTGAAGTCTATAAGGCCCTCTTTTTTCATCTTGTTAAGCTCGTATGACAGGGCGCTTCTGTTAACGCAAAGATACTGGGCAAGCTGCTCCTGACTCATTCTGATGTCAAACACCTCGGTATCTCTTTTGCGCTGCATAATAAGCAGATGAGCCATTATTCTGTCACGAAGCCCGTGCTTTGATATTACCTGTATCTTGTACATCTGCCTGATGCTGATGTCGGACAGCAGATGAATTATGTTCTCAAGTATTATCTCTTTGAGAGGACAGCTGAGAATTGAAGCAATTTCAATCATTATAACCGTAACCTCGGTGTCTGCCGTATATGTAAGAGGGCTGGTTCTGAATGTGGAGCTGGCCGCTTCAAGTCCCACAATTTCGCCCTCTTCAAACACATTGAGCAGATTGATTTCTCCCTCTATATGAAATTTTTCTCCTATGACCTTGCCTTTTTTGACTATATAAAGGTGCTGCACCTCGCGGCCCTCGTGGATAATGATTTCTCTCCTGCTGTAGGTTTTCTCACTGATGGCTATCATATTAAACAGCAGCGTGCATTCCCGGGCTGACAGTCTGTCAAAGAGTCCTGTTCTTTTTAATGTTTCTACTGATTTAGTATCCAATATAACGTTCCTTCTGTAAATAAATATACTATAATTATACTATAAATATAGCAAAAAAGTGTTGCTTTAACAACACTTTCACAAACATATTAATGTATTCTTTTTGCCTTCATTTATGATAGGTTTCATTATTATTGATTTTAAAGCATCTGTACACCTGCTCCAGCAGGACAACTCTCATCATCTGGTGAGGAAATGTCATCGGTGAAAAGGACAGCTTGAAATCAGCTCTTGCGCTGACTTCCTGTGAAAGCCCCAGCGAACCGCCTATTACAAAGGCTATGCTGCTTCTCCCCTCAAGAGCAAGGTCAGAGAGCTTTTGGGCAAACTGTTCAGAGGAAAGCTGCTTGCCTTTGATTTCAAGAGTAATGCAGTAATCGTCCCTTTTTATTTTTTTGAGGATTTCCTCTCCCTCTGATTTTTTGACTGCTTCCTCTTCTGCTTTAGAGGGCTTGTCCGAAATTCTGGTTTCCTTGAGCTCTGCGACCTCAATTTTGGCAAATCTGCCTATTCTCTTGAGATACTCCTCTACAGCCTGAGTCCAGTATTTTTCTTTTAATTTGCCTACGCATACAATCTTTATATTCATAATCATAGAGCTATATACACAGGGCTTATCTCATCTCTTGATATTACGCTGAGTCTTAAATCCCTGTCAATATACAGCCTGTTCTCCTCCAGTATATTTTTGATAGTCAGATGCGCCAGTGACGGACTGTTGTTTTCGTTTGAGAGATGGGCTAAAAGCACCTGTCTGTCCTTTGGGTACTCCATAGTAATCCTGCATATGCAGTCTGCCGCCGCCTCATTTGAAAGGTGTCCGAAATCACCTGCTATGCGTCGTTTGGTCTGATACGGATAGCTGCACATTTGCAGCACATTAACGTCATGGTTTGCTTCTATTACAAGTATATCCGCATCTCTGATCCCGGCAAACATATCGTCTGATATATATCCTGTATCAGTCACTATACTGACCTGCCTGCCCCCGCTGCAAAATGAAAATCCCACAGACTCGGCGGCATCGTGGCTTGTCCGAAACGGCCTTACCGTCATATCGCCTATTTCAAATTCCTCGTCTGCGCTGAAAATTCTGCGTTTTTCTTCGGGTACAAGATCATCTATCTGCTCCCACGTTTTTTCATTGGCGTAGGTTTTGAGGTTGGGCAGTTTCTTGTTTAAAACCCTCACGCTTCTGACATGGTCGATATGCTCATGGGTTATAAGTAGTGCGCATATGCTGTCTGTATCCGCCTGTATGTAATCAATTCCTTTCATTATTCTTTTTCCGCTTATGCCTGCATCTACAAGAACTGCCGTGGTTTCTGTAAATACCATATAGCAGTTGCCTGAGGAGCCGCTGGAAAAAGAGCAAAAGCTTAAACTCATATTGTATCTCCTGTCGCACTTTGTCGTAATCATATCTATCAGTATACCACATTTTCCTTGCCCGCTCACAAGAAATATTGCATAATTATATCAGGAGGATTTCTATGGCTATTTTAAGAATATATACTGACGGCGGCTGCGCCGGCAATCAGAGCAAAACAAACTTCGGCGGCTGGGGCGCTGTCCTCGAATACGGACAGCACCAAAAGGAGCTGCACGGCGGAGCAAAGAACACCACAAACAATCTTATGGAAATGACAGCGCTTCTTGAAGCCTTTAAGGCTGTCAAAAAAGAGGGTCAGACCATACAGGTCTTTTCAGACAGCTCATATCTTATGGACTGTTTCCGAAAGAAATGGTATGTAAACTGGCAGAAAAACGGCTGGAAAACAGCTAAAAAAGAGCCTGTCGAGCACAGAGAAATATGGGAACAGCTCATATCATATCTTGATGTCCACAATATTTCGTTTTATCGCGTGAAAGGTCACGTTAACCTTAACAGCAAGGTCACCGATTTTGATAAGCTCTACAATAAATTTGTGGAATGGAACGGCTCATCATTTTCTTACGAGGATTTTGAATATATAACAAAGATGAACAACAGAGCCGATGAGCTTGCCAATCTGGGCATAGACGAAGCCGGCAGGAAATAAGGGTTATCTTGCCAGCTTCCATACGGCCTCTGCAGCCTTGCGCATATCCTTTACTGTATTGAAAGGCCCTGCGGATACTCTGACAGCTCCTGTATTCCATGTGCCTATTGTCTTATGGGCAAGCCCTGCGCAGTGAAATCCCGCTCTTACTGCAATTCCAAAATCATCGTTTAATACAGATGCCACCTCTTCACAGCTTCTGCCCTCAATATTAAAGCTGGTTAAAGCTGTTTTAAACTCACAGTTTTCAGGTCCGTAAACCGTAACTCTGTTCATATTGCGAAGCTCCTCGTCAAAGGCTCTGATGAGGCCTCTTTCGTAATCTTCAATATTGCCTATCCCTATCCTGTCTATATACTCTGTCGACGCGCAAAGTCCCGCTATACCGGCCGCATTCACAGTCCCTGCCTCATATCCGTCAGGAAATTCTCTCGGCTGAGTAATCTCTCTTGATGCGGTACCTGTGCCACCCTCAAGCAGCGGTTTCAGGCATATGCCGTCTCTGACATAAAGCGCGCCTGTCCCCTGCGGTCCCAAAAGCCCCTTGTGTCCCGGAAATGCAATCATATCGGCTTTCATATCCGATACATTCACATATATGCTGCCGACAGCCTGCGCCCCGTCAACAAGAAATACTATTTTCTTTTTTCTCTCTGCATTTAATTTCTCAATTATATTCCCTATAGCGCATACAGGCATCACCGTACCTGTAACATTTGATGCGGCAGTTACGACAACCAGTCTGGTGTTTTCATTTATTGCCTCCCTGACAGCGCCTGCCCTTACGCTGCCGTCACGCCTTGCTTTTACTATGCTGCAGCTTACGCCCGCGGACTCCATAGCCTTGACGGGTCTCAGCACTGAATTGTGCTCCATAGCTGTTGTAACCACATGGTCGCCTTTCTGAAGCACTCCCTTGATTGCAATATTCAGCGCCTGCGTGGTGTTCGATGTAAATATTATACGCTCTCCGCGCCCGCCCGCGCCTATAAATTCCGCCAGAACATTTCTTGTTTCAAAAACTTTCTCACCTGTCATTATAGACAGGTTGTGTCCCGAGCGGCCGGGATTGCCGCAGTAGTATTTAATGCACTGAGCCATAGCCGCAAGCATACAGTCGGGCTTTGGAAAAGACGTAGCCCCGTTGTCAAGATATATCATAAATTTCACCTGCAAAATAATATTAGAGGGCAAACGCCCTCTAATATTATATGTTCGGTATCATCAGTTGTTACTCTTATCTTTTATTCCCAGTTCAATATTTTCGCTGTCTTTATCCCTCTTAATTTTAACGCCGTAGTCACTGCTGTTCTTTGTTTCAATCTGCGCCTCGCTGTCACCTCTGTTAATGCGCACATCCTCAGCATCTTTTACATCAATTTCCACGTTTCCGTCGTCTGTAACATAAACAGAGGAATCAACTTCCTGTCCGTTGATAAACACCCTTACGTTGTCTGCAAGCTGTCCGCCTGTAGCTGCATTGGCTATGCAGGTCATTGCAAACATCAGCACAAGTATCATTGATACGATTACCAGCTTCCTGCTGCATCTCAGTTTCTTTTTGGTTTCCATTGCCTTTGCCTCCCAGTCAAGCTCACAGTCGGTATGGAGCTTTGAAAAGGTAGTCTTGTAAAGCTGTCGGTTATTCATCAGCCCACACCTCCTTAAGTTCTTTTTTTAATTTGTTTCTCCCTCGGGCAAGTCTTGTGGTTACTGCACTTTCGCTTATTCCAAGAAGCTCCGCTGTTTCTCTGACACTATAGTCCTCATAATAGAACAGATGAAGTACGCTTCTGTATTTTCTCGGCAGTGCCATTACGCTTTCAAACAGCCGGCTTTCTTCAGCTTCCTCAAAGCAAAGACTCTGTTCGTAATCTGCCAGAGGCTCCCGTTTTTTAAACCACGATGAAAGTGTCACGTTTTTACATTCATTTATGGACACCCTTATAAGCCAGTTTCTGATATGGTCTACGCTGTCAAAATCCTTATCGCTCCTGTGATATTTTAAAAACACCTCCTGCACAGCGTCCTCTGCGTCCTGCCGGTTTCGGAAATGGTTAAAGGCTATCGCATATATGTTGTCCCTGTATTTTTCAAAAGCCTCCTGCGTGCTGTATCTCATCAAGTACTCCTTTTGCTGTGAAATGCATTTCATATATAATACAAGTAAAGAGGGTCATATGTCACAGAAACATATAAATTTTTTTATTTAAAACCTGCCTGTTCTCAGGTTTTTTACATTTTTCCTCAGAGAAAATATCTATAGTCGTTCAAATTTCAACACCCTTTACCTAAAAATCTTTTTTCTTGCTTTATTTGTCATAAGGGTTCATTATATATCTGCAGGCATAAATATTATTCTGTTGTTATGTAATAAATTATGTATTATAACAGAGGTAAAATATAAAGAACTAATTCCTGCAGCCCTTTGTTATGGAGGTAAATCAAATGTTAAAAAACCGCTACGCATATCCTGCAATATTCTCTTATGATGACGATGGCATAAGTATAGAGTTTCCTGATCTGCCCGGCTGCTGCCCCTGCGCAGACAAAGATGACACCGATATGGCTATCAGAAATGCCAGAGAAGCTCTCGGGCTTCATATGTGGGGTATAGAGGATGGCAATGAGGAAATACCGCATCCCTCTGATATCGGAGCCTTACATTTTGAAAAAAATCAGATACCTGTACTTATTGAAGTTTTTATGCCGCCTGTTCGTGAACGCGTAAACAGCAGATTTGTCAAGAAAACAGTTTCACTTCCCGCATGGCTTGCCGCCAAGGCAGATGAGGACGGAGTCAACTGTTCAAAACTGTTTCAGCAGGC
>CAKQOW010000078.1 GCA_934256595.1 uncultured Clostridia bacterium | reverse complement strand
AGAAGGATTAAGATTTGCGATCAGAGAAGGCGGAAGAACAGTAGGTTCAGGCGTTGTAACTGAGATTATCGAATAATCACATGTCAATATTCAGGGGACTTTTTAAGTCCCCTTTATAGTCTATGGAGGTAAAATGAATATGTATAAGAAGTTGCTTGCACTGGTGATGGCTCTTGCGGTTATGTTTGCATTTACAGGATGTATGAGCTCAAATAATGAAGTTACCGTTAAGGCTGACGGAACTGCTGACGTATATGTTGACTTCAGCATTGACAAGACCAAAATGGAAAGCGTAACATATGATGTAATGCTTGAAACAGCTAAGGCTGCGGCAGATGAGAATGCAGCAGAGGCTGACATAATAAAAGAGGCGCAGGATAATACAAAAGAATTTATGGAAGGTTTTGAAGAAGGACTGCTTAAAGATGGTGAATTCAAACTTGAAAAAATAGACGGCATCGAATATTACACAATGAAAGAAGATGCAAAGGGGATTTCAATAAAGGATGCCAGGACGGTTTTCAAGGAGTATGACAGCAAGGCATGGATTTCGGCCAAGGCGTTCAATATGGATTTAAGTGGTCTGCTGGACGGAATTACTACAGGTGAGCTTGAAGATGCCATAAGCAATGTAACATTTGATATGTCATTTAAGGCAACACTTCCGTATAAGATAGTTAAGACCAACGGTAAGCTTTCGACGGACAAAAAGACTGTTGAATGGAGCTATATAAGCGTTAAGGATAGTGGTAAGCTGTATGCCTTTGCGGCAGACAAAACAAAGCCTTCAGTGACAGGAGTTAAGAATGGCAAATCCTACAAAGGCAAGGTAACTGTTAAAGTATCAGATAAGGACAGCGGAGTTAAATCAGCAGTTATAAAGAATACAAAGACAGGCAAGACCTACGCTAAATTCACAGGCAGCAAAAAGGTTACCAAGAAAGGCAAGTATTCAGTAACGGTTACAGACAATATGGGCAACAAAAATACAGTTAAATTCACTGTTAAATAGTAAATTGGAATAATGTATGACAGGGAAGCCTTACGGTTTCCCTGTTTTGCGAGGTAGCAATATGAACAGAGAACTTCTGACAAAGGCAGAGGAGCTTAATAATAAATACGTTCAGATGTGGGCTGATATATGCGAAATAGAAAGCCCCACAGATTTCAAGCAGGGCGTTGATGAGGTGGGCGGATACTTTACAGAGAGAGCGGCAGAGCAGGGCTGGGATATAGAAATCCACGAAGAAAAGATATCGGGCAACTGCATCAGCATTACAATGAATTGTGATTCGGATGAGGCTCCTGTGGTGTTTTCGGGGCATATGGATACGGTTCACGCTGTCGGAAGCTTCGGAATTCCCGCAGTCAGATGCGAGGGCGATACGATATACGGTCCCGGAGTCAAGGACTGCAAGGGCGGTATTACAGCGGCATTTATGGCAATGGAAATGCTTGCAGCCTGCGGATTTAAGAAACGGCCTGTCAGACTGATACTGCAAAGCGATGAGGAGGTCGGCAGTATTCTGAGTCAGAGAAGGACCATTGAGTTTATGCAGAGCCGAGCGCAGAATGCTATAGCATTTTTCAACTGTGAGGCTCACAGAAACGGCGGTGTCACGCTTATGCGCAAGGGTTCGGTTAAATATGAATTTGAGATAAGAGGCAAAGCTGTACATTCCTCCAACTGCTATCTGGGAGCAAGCGCGATAACAGAAGCTGCACACAAGATCATAGAACTTGAAAAAATGAAAGACAAGGACGGTATAACATGTAACTGCGGTACAATAACAGGCGGCAGTTCGGATAATTCCGTACCTGACATATGCAGGTTCAGCGCGGATATCAGATTTAACGATATGAAAGAGCTGCAGAAAGCGCAGGACAGAGTCAGGCGGATTGCGGACAAATCATATATAAGGGGCACTGAATGTATATTCAGAGTCAAAAGTATGAGAAGACCTATGGAGCTTTGCGATGCCAATGTTGCTCTGTTTAACCGTATAAATGAGATTTTTAAAGAATACGGGCTGCCAGAGGTAAGGCTAGAAAAATCAAGAGGAGGCTCTGATGCATCGGATATGACATATTACGGTATCCCTTGCATTGACTCTATGGGCGTTACGGGCAGGTTCATACATTCGGTGCATGAGGAAGCCAGAATATCCTCGCTTAAAGAAGCGGCTGCAAGGCTTGCGGTAATAGCGTGGGAACTGTGATTTTTTGAGCGGATATATTGACTTTACAGGCGATAAAGGCTATAATATTAATAAGCTGCGGGAGCAACCCGCAGTTTTAAATTGGAAAAAACCAATTTAATTCAAAGTAATTCTTGACTTTGACAGGATAAGAATATATACTTATATGGCGACTTTATGATAAAAATTCGAAAGAGCTTGTAATACAGCTCTAATTTTCAGTTAACGGAGGACAGAAACAATGAGAGTTAAAGTTACATTAGCGTGTGGTGAATGCAAGCAGAGAAACTACAACACTATCAAAAACAAAAAGAACGACCCTGATCGTATCGAAATGAACAAGTACTGCCCATTCTGCAAAAAACACACTCTTCACAAGGAAACTAAATAGTTAGAGGTATTAGAGATGGCAAAAGAAAACGCTAAGAACATAGGCAAGGAAACCAAAAAAAGAAACCTTGCGGCACAGCAGCCCAAAAAGAAGACATCTGTAAAGGATTACTTCAAGGGTATCAGAATCGAGATGAAAAAGGTAGTATGGCCTACAAAGAAGGAACTTGGCTCTTATACTGCTGTTGTTATACTTACTTGTGCTTTCTTTGCGCTGGCATTCTGGGCTATAGATTCAGGATTCCTGGCATTACTAAAAGCAGTTTTAAATATTGAACTTTAGTAATTAGAGAGCGGAGGTACAGGTAGACAATGTCTGATTTAGATAGAAATTTAGCATCTCCTCTTGAGGGCGAGGGCCTTAGAGGCGATGGAGTGGCGAAGTGGTATGTCGTTCATACCTATTCCGGTCACGAAAACAAAGTAAAAATGAATATTGAAAAGATCGTCGAGAACAGGGGAATGCAGGATCTTATTCTTGATATTGTTGTACCAACCGAAGACAGAGTAGAGATAAAAAACGGACAACGCAAAGTTAAAACGAGAAAAATGTTCCCCGGCTATGTTATCGTAAAGATGATAGTTACAAATGAATCGTGGTATCTTGTCAGAAACACACAGGGTGTTACAGGCTTCGTAGGTCACGGTTCAGAGCCTATTCCGCTATCCAACGAGGAAGTTGCAAGAATGGGCATCGAAAAAGTATTCATTGATCTGGACGTGGAGGTTGGTGATAACATCAGAGTTATCAGCGGACCGTTCGAGGGCTTTATGGGTGTGGTTGAAGAAATCACTCCTGACAAACAGGTTCTCAGAGCCAAAATATCCATGTTCGGAAGAGATACACCTGTAGAACTGGAATTCGGACAGGTTGACAAACTTTAGTTAACAGCTTGATTTTAATATACTAGTCCCTGCGCTTTGAGCAGGAGAAAGGAGAACCAAAATGGCAAAGAAGATTGATGGCTATATCAAATTGCAGATCCCTGCAGGCGGAGCAAATCCAGCACCTCCGGTAGGTCCGGCTTTAGGTCAGAAGGGTGTTAACATTATGGACTTCTGTAAGCAGTTCAATGCTAAGACTCAGGATCAGCCTGGAATGATTATACCTGTAGTTATCACAGTATACGCAGACAGATCATTCTCATTCATCTGCAAAACACCGCCGGCAGCTGTACTTATCAAAAAAGCAGCAGGTCTTGACAAGGCTTCAGGAGAACCTAACAAGAACAAGGTTGGTAAAATCACTTTAGCACAGGCACAGGAAATCGCCCAGACAAAGATGCCTGACTTAAACGCAGCAAATCTTGAATCAGCAACAGAAATGATCAAGGGTACTGCAAGAAGCATGGGTATATTAGTAGAAGAATAATTTAAGATGGGAGATCGCAAGATCGCTAACACCACGAGGAGGTAACAAATGCCTAAAAGAGGTAAAAAGTATCAGGAAGCAAGAAAGCTTTTTGACAGACAGGAATTATATGATGCTGATGCAGCATTAGATCTTGTTGTTAAGGCAGCACCTGCAAAGTTTGATGAAACTGTAGAAGTTCATATCAAGCTGGGTGTTGACGGAAGACATGCAGACCAGCAGGTTAGAGGTGCAATCGTACTTCCTAACGGAACTGGTAAAACAAAAAAGGTTTTAGTATTTGCCAAAGGACCTAAGGCTCAGGAAGCTGAAGAAGCAGGAGCTGAATTCGTTGGAGCAGAAGAAATGGCAGAAAAAATCAAGAACGAAAACTGGTTCGATTTTGATGTTATCATCGCTACTCCGGATATGATGGGTGTTGTCGGCAGACTTGGTAAGATCTTAGGACCTAAGGGCTTAATGCCAAACCCTAAGTCAGGTACAGTAACAATGGACGTTGCCAAGGCAATCGAAGAAACTAAAGCCGGTAAGGTTGAGTACAGACTTGACAAGACAAACATCATTCATACACCTATAGGAAAGGTTTCATTCGGCGGCGAGAAGCTTAACCAGAACTTCACAGCGCTTATGGAAGCTATCTTAAAGGCAAAACCTGCAGCAGCAAAGGGTCAGTATTTAAGAAGTGTTACAGTAGCAAGCACTATGGGCCCTGGAGTTAAAGTAAATCCACAGAAGATTACTTTAGGCTAAAGGTAAATAAATAAGGAAACTAAACCGTAGACAGCGGGGGCTAAGGCTTAATAAACCCGCCGAGGTACAATATATAAATATTGGCCTTGCACACTGCGCAGGGCTTTTTATATTCGTACCACAAAATTTCCGTGGAAGGAGGAAAATTTAATGTCAGTAGAAGCTAAACAGGCAAAACAGGTAATAATTGACGAGATTAAAGCGAAATTAGACAAGGCTCAGTCAGCTGTAGTTATAGACTATATCGGAACAACAGTTGAAGAAGCTAATGCTATGAGAAAAAAGCTTCGTGAGGCAGATGTTGATTATACAGTTTACAAGAACACTCTTATGAAGAGAGCTATCGCAGGTACTGTATATGAACCGCTTGCTGAAGTTCTTGAAGGACCAAGCGCAATAGCAATCAGCTATGATGATGCTACTGCTCCTGCAAGAGTATTAAACGATGCTATTAAAGAATACAAGAAGATGGAATTCAAGGGTGGCGTAGTAGAAGGTGAATACTTCGACAAGGACGCTATCCAGGCAGTTGCAAACATTCCGTCAAGAGAAGTTCTCATTGCTAAATTTATGGGAAGCATTCAGTCACCTGTATCAAAGGTTGTTCGTACATTCCAGGCAATCGCAGATGCAAAAGCTGAATAATTAAAAGAAAAAACTTTAAATTATAAATAAAGAAAAAAGGAGATTATAAAATGGATAAGAATCAGATAATCGAAGCTATAAAAGCTATGTCAGTATTAGAATTAAATGAATTAGTTAAAGCTTGTGAAGAAGAATTTGGTGTATCAGCAGCAGCTCCAGTAGCAGTTGCAGGTGGTGCAGCAGGTGGTGCAGCAGAAGAAGAACAGACTGAATTCACAGTAGTATTAAACGCTCCTGGCGGAGAAAAGATTAAGGTTATCAAGGCTGTAAGAGAACTTACCGGCTTAGGATTAAAGGAAGCTAAGGAATTAGTAGACGGAGCTCCTTCAAACATCAAGGAAGGCGTTGAAAAGGCAGAAGCAGAAGCTATCAAGGCTCAGTTAGAAGAAGTTGGAGCAGAAGTAGTATTAAAGTAATTAAATACGAAAGCTTACGGAGGCGGTTTTTACCGCCTCTTTTGTTTGGTAAAAAGTACAGACTGAGAAAATAAATCGCAAATATTTTTTTGCCGGTGTCAAGAGCGATGAAATGTTGAAGTTTCAACAACTAATAAATTTAAAAAAAGGAATTGACTGTAAAAACGAGGTGTGCTAGAATGGTAGCATAGAAAAATTGTAAAGACGCACAGATAAGCCGTTTAGGCTGAATTGAATTTCAGCTTAAGCGGTTTTTTACTGTGCGTTTTTTGATTTCTGAAAATAAAAAGAAAAGGAGAAAAAACAATGACAGAAGAGAAACAGCAGAATGAAAGCACACAGAACAATGAAGAGTTTAAACCCTTTACAAATGATTTTATATTTGCACTGGTAATGAGAGATCCTGATATCTGTAAAGGAATTGCAGAGCTCATAATTCCCGATGAGGAAATAGGCGAGGTAAAAATAGCAGCGTCAGAGAATTCTTCACCTGATGAAAAAGATGAGCTGGAGATAGCGCTGCAGGCATGCCTTGATTTTGGAAAAGATATGCGAGGAGTCAGATTTGAGAATGGGCTTGTCCCAATATGTGTAAGCATATTGATGGAAAGGCCTTCTGCAAACGGTTCACCAGCTTTAGCTGG
>CAKQOW010000077.1 GCA_934256595.1 uncultured Clostridia bacterium | reverse complement strand
TTCTAATTGTTTTGTACCTTGTTCCAGCTTTGCTTCTGTCTGTTCCAGAGTATCAAGTTTTCCTTTTTCTTTGATTACTATGTAACCGGCTGCGATAACCACTGCACCGCCAAGCATCTGAAGCGGCGACAGGCTTTCTTTAAGGAATATCCAGCCGAATATAGATGTGGATACCGGCAGGAAATCGGAATAAAGCGCTGAAGCAGTAGGCCCCAGTTTTTTGAGTCCGTATACCATAATTAAAAATCCGAAGCCCGCAGATCCCATCCCAAGATAGATAAGGCCTGCTATAAGCGTTGGCTGAAGCTGGGTAAAATCAGGCATGCTGCGCAGTGCAATCGGCGCCATTATGCAAAGCGAACACAGCATCTGTGTGCACGCAAGAGTCATACTGTCATAATCCTTGAGGTATGAGGTTATATAGTTATATACATTCCAGCAGAACACTGCGCCGAGAGCCAGCAGATATCCCAAAGCCCTTCCCTGAAACAGCTCGCTGAAATCCGCGCCTATTACAAGCACCACGCCGCAAAGGCACAAAACCATACCGATAATAATTCTTCTGTTTGCCTTTCTTTTGAATATAACTCTCTCGGCAATTATTGAAACCACCGGCACAAATGCAAGAACGATTGTAACCAGCGATGCCGGTATATAGCTTAGCGCATTGTACTCACAGTTGAAGTAAAGCACCTCTCCGCAAAGTGAACACAGCAGAAATACAGGTATGTCCTTTGCTCTTATTAAGTTAAAATTGCCTCTCAGCAGCTTGATTGTCAGTATTGTAATAAAGCCTATGGAATACTTGCAGAAAAGCAGGCTCATAGGCTTGAATATCTCAAGTCCTGTTTTGGCTACAACATAATCAAATCCCCATAACATTACAAGAACTGTCATAAGGATATATGCGGGTTTTTTATTAATCTTCTCTTCCAATTTGTTCTCCTTTTTTCGCTAAATTTATCAACTCAACTATTTTAAAGTATACAGTAACTGTATAGTCAATAGTTTTAGTACAAAACAGCATATTATAATGCACATTAGTGTTTGTATTCCTGTCTGCTGAGGTGCAAATATATATTGCCTGTTTTGCTTCAACCCTTTTAAATACAGAATAAACAGCAGGCTTTTCGGGAATTCTTTATATATACATTATGTATTAAACGGGGATTCGAGGCATATTTCATATGTTTCGAATGGGGATTTGGGCGGAATTTACGTTTACACGAACGGGGATTTGAGGTATACAGCTTATATATAACTGCCAATTACAAAAAAGGGCACTCAAAGCAACAGTTTAAGTTGCTCTAAGTGCCTGTTTTTCATTGGTTTTTACACGTTATTTGTTCCACGCCAGAACTTTTTTGAGGAACTGTCCCGTATATGAGTTTTCAACCTCTGCAACTTCCTCAGGAGTCCCCTCTGCGACTATAGTACCGCCTCTGATACCTCCGTCAGGTCCGAGGTCGATTATATGATCCGCCTTTTTGATTACATCAAGGTTGTGCTCGATTACAACCACGGTGTTGCCGGCATCAACCAGCCTGTCAAGCACCTCAAGCAGCTTGTCCACATCTGCAAAATGAAGTCCGGTTGTAGGCTCGTCGAGAATATACAAAGTCCTGCCGGTGCTTTTTCTGGAAAGCTCAGAAGCAAGTTTAACCCTCTGCGCTTCACCTCCCGAAAGCTGCGTTGACGGCTGTCCTATCTTAATATATCCGAGTCCTACTTCTTCAAGAGTACGCAGATGTCTTTCTATTGACGGTATATTGCCGAAGAATTCCAGCCCCTCCGAAACGGTCATATCAAGCACATCAAATATACTCTTGTCCTTGTATTTAACTTCAAGGGTTTCTCTGTTGTATCTCTTGCCCTTGCAGACCTCACAAGGCACATATACATCAGGCAGGAAGTGCATTTCGATTTTGATTATGCCGTCGCCTTTGCAGGCCTCACATCTGCCCCCGCTTATATTAAAGCTGAATCTGCCTTTTTCGTAGCCTCTGAGTTTTGCTTCCGGAAGCTGACTGAACAAATCTCTGATGTTTGTGAAAACCCCTGTGTATGTGGCAGGGTTTGATCTCGGGGTTCTGCCTATAGGCGACTGGTCTATATTTATAACCTTGTCGATATTCTCAAGTCCTGCTATCTTCTTATGCTTTCCGGGTTTTTCTCTGAGCTTGTTGGTTACAGAAGCCGCTCCCTTGTAGAGAATTTCGTTTACAAGCGTGGATTTGCCGGAGCCGGATACGCCTGTAACACATACAAGCTTGCCGAGAGGGATCTTTACGTCTATGTCTTTGAGGTTGTTTTCGGCAGCGCCTTTAACTGTCAGGAATTTGCCGTTTCCCTCACGTCTTGTTTCCGGCACTTTTATTTCTTTTTTGCCGGACAGATACTGTCCTGTAATTGATCTGTCACACGCCATTATCTCCTCTACGGTTCCCTGACACACTACTTCGCCGCCGTTTGTGCCTGCGCCGGGACCTATGTCTACAATATGGTCTGCCGCAAACATTGTTTCACCGTCATGCTCAACAACAATAAGGGTGTTGCCTAAATCTGTAAGATGTCTGAGGGTTGCAAGAAGCTTCTCGTTGTCTTTCTGGTGGAGCCCTATGCTTGGCTCATCGAGAATATACAGCACTCCCACAAGACTTGAGCCTATCTGCGTCGCAAGCCTTATTCTCTGCGCCTCTCCTCCGGACAGGGTTCCTGCTGACCTTGACAGAGTCAGATAGTCAAGACCCACATCTATAAGGAATGACAGTCTTTCTCTTATCTCTTTTAATATCTGTTTTGCGATTGCCGCTTCTTTTTCTGTAAGCTCCAGAGAATTTATAAAGTCGAGAGCATCTGTAACCGACATGTCCGAAAGCTCTGCAATGTTTTTGCCTCCGACCGTAACCGCCAGAACCTCAGGCTTCAGTCTCATGCCGTTACAGTCCGGGCAGGCGCTGATGCTCATACATGTTTCCATCTTCTCCTTGAACACCTCGGAAGCGCCCTCTCTGTATCTTCGTTCAAGTATGCCTACAATGCCCTCAAACGGTTCATCCCGATAGGAAACCGCCTTGGTATATTTGCTGGTATATACGAATTTAACAGGTCTTCCCATAGTTCCGTACATAAGCTCCTTGCGGAACTTCTCAGGAAGCTCTTTGTATGGCATGTTAAGGTCCACATTGTGCTCTGCCGCCAGAGCCTCAACCATAGAGCGATACCAGCCGCCCTCGTTTTCGAGGCTCTTAAAGGCTGCCACAAAACAGCCGTCAAGCACGGATCTGTCACTGTCCGCAACTATAAGGTCAGGGTCCATATATTGTGTAAATCCAAGGCCCTTACAGGTCGGACAGGCTCCAAAGGGACTGTTGAAAGAAAACATTCTCGGCTCCAGCTCCTCTATACTGATGCCGTGCTCAGGGCAGGCAAGCTTGGTGCTGAAAGTTTTTATTTCTTCTCCTGCAAGAATATTTACAAGTCCGTCACCGTGACTTATGGCAAGCTCTACAGCCTCTGCAAGTCTTGACTCTATGCCTTCCTTTACAATCAGTCTGTCCACTACGATTTCTATGGTATGCTTTATCTGCTTCTCCAATTTGATTTCATCTTCGTTGATATTGACAATTTCACCGTCAATCCTTGCTCTGATGAAGCCCTCTTTGCGTATTCTTTCGATTATTTTTTCGTGTTCGCCTTTTCGCTGACGTATTACAGGCGCAAGCACATACAGTTTGGTGCCCGCTTCCATAGCCATTATCCTGTCTACAATCTGATCTACCGACTGGCTTGAGATTTCTCTGCCGCACACAGGGCAGTGAGATATGCCTATTCTGGCATACATAAGCCTCAGATAGTCGTGTATTTCTGTTACTGTACCTACTGTCGATCTCGGGTTTTTGCTCGTTGTCTTCTGATCTATTGATATTGCCGGGGAAAGCCCCTCAATATATTCTACGTCCGGTTTTTCCATCTGGCCGAGGAACTGTCTTGCGTACGCCGACAGGCTCTCCACATATCTTCTCTGCCCCTCTGCATATATGGTGTCAAATGCCAGAGAGGATTTGCCTGACCCTGAAAGCCCGGTAAATACCACAAGCTTATCTCTGGGTATTGTGATATCTATATTTTTGAGATTGTTCTCATTTGCTCCCTTTATAATTATATCTTTTGACATCTCTGCTCCTATAGTTTTGCTTTGTATTCAAATATACGGTCACGAAGCATTGCTGCTCTTTCAAACTGCCAGTCTGCCGCTGCCTGCTTCATTTCCTTTTCCATCTTTTTGATGTATTCTGTAAGTTCTTTTTTGGTCAGTTCAAGAGGTGATTTGCCCTCATAGCTGTCATCTTCGGCAGGCTTGGTTGCCTCTATTACCTCTCTTACCGATTTCTTGATGGTCTGCGGTGTAATACCGTTTTCTTCGTTGTATTTCTGCTGTATTTCCCTACGTCTGCGGGTTTCGGAAATAGCCGCCTCCATGGCCTTGCTGATGCCGTCAGCATACATTATTACCCTGCCGTCTGCGTTTCTTGCAGCTCTGCCTATAGTCTGTATCAGTGAGGTTTCTGTTCTGAGGAAACCCTCCTTGTCCGCATCGAGTATTGCAACAAGAGAAACCTCAGGTATATCAAGCCCCTCTCTCAGCAGGTTGATACCTACCAGTACATCAAACCGGTCAAGCCTTAAATCTCTGATAATCTCCATTCTCTCCAGCGTATCTATCTCCGAATGAAGATATCTTACTCTGATACCTGCATTTTTGAGGTAGTCTGTCAGACTCTCTGCCATCTTCTTGGTAAGGGTCGTAACAAAGATCTTCTCTCCCTTTTCGGTGGTTTTGTTTATCTCTCCTATCAGATGATCAATCTGCCCCTCGCTTGGAACAATGGTTATTTCAGGATCAAGAAGTCCCGTCGGCCTTATTATCTGCTGGGCTGTAATGCCTCCGCTCTTTTCTTTTTCATAGGCTGCCGGTGTGGCGCTTACATATATGGCCTGATTGACTATGTTTTCAAATTCCTCGAATTTGAGAGGTCTGTTGTCCAGAGCCGACGGCAGTCTGAAACCGTAATCCACAAGTGAGGATTTCCTTGATCTGTCGCCTGCATACATAGCCCGAAGCTGCGGCAGCATTACATGGGACTCGTCAATTATGATAAGAAAGTCATCAGGGAAATAGTCTATAAGTGTGTACGGTCTTGTTCCTGCCGGCAGATTGTTGATATGTCTTGAGTAATTCTCAATACCCTTGCATCTGCCTATTTCTCTGAGCATCTCTATGTCATATCTGGTCCTCTGCTCTATTCTCTGAGCCTCAAGGAGCTTGCCCCTGTCCTTGAACCACCTTACTCTCTCCTGCATCTCCTCATCAATAGTGACAAGGGCTCTGCTCATTTTTTCTTCCGATGCCACATAGTGCGAAGCCGGAAATATGGATACATGGTTTCTGAGTCCCAGAATTTCTCCTGTAACAGGATTTATCTCCTTAATCGTGTCTATTTCATCACCAAACAGTTCAACTCTTACTGCGCTTTCGGAACCTGCAGGATATATATCTATAATATCTCCCCTGACTCTGAATGTACCTCTGACAAAGCCCAGATCATTACGGGTATACTGAATCTCTATAAGTTTGCGAAGCAGCTCTGTGCGGTCCTTTTCCATGCCCGGTCTAAGTGATATTACCTGATTCTCATAGTCTACAGGAGAACCCAGACCATATATACAGGAAACCGATGCAACTATAATTACATCTCGGCGCTCTGCAAGAGCTGCTGTTGCAGAGTGACGGAGTTTCTCTATCTCATCATTGATATCCGAGTCTTTCTCAATATATGTGTCCGTCGATGCCACATACGCCTCAGGCTGATAGTAGTCATAATATGATACGAAATATTCAACCGCATTGTCCGGGAAAAATTCCTTGAACTCTCCGTGAAGCTGCGCTGCCAGCGTCTTGTTGTGGGATATTACAAGGGTCGGCTTCTGTACTCTTTCGATAATGTTAGCCATAGTAAAGGTCTTGCCGGAGCCTGTAACTCCCATAAGGGTCTGGTGCTTCCTGCCCTCTAAAACGCCGCGGGCAAGTATATCTATTGCCTGTGGCTGATCGCCTGTCGGCTTATATTCAGATGATATTTTAAAACGCTCCATAAATGCTCTCCGTAAATTGATTTATATCTGATTATATCACATATGCCTCTCATTGTAAACGCACGTTCGCCACATGCTCACGCCTGAGTTTTCATAAAAACAGCCCCCTGTGATAACTTATTCTTACCACAGGAAGCTGTAATATTTCATAACTTCAATATCACTTCAAAGTCAACTTCAAGGTCACTTCAAACAAGCTTCAATTTACTTTGAAGTAACTCCAATATACCAATTTTTGAAATTATAGCGTGCTGTTAAATTTGTCATTACTAACCTTATTGCAATAGGCCGACTCCCTTATATACCTCTGTAGCTTGAATGCGTATTCATATATCTTCCGAATACGCTGCTGATCTGAATACTTCATGCAACAGGTTTCCTTTC
>CAKQOW010000076.1 GCA_934256595.1 uncultured Clostridia bacterium | reverse complement strand
TCCTCAGACCATATTTACACTGCTTTAATTCTGTCTGCCCTACCGGCTTACCCTCTGTATCATATATCTGAAGCTTTACCTTGTAATAATATTTCGTACCTTTTTTACCTATGGTATTAATATAATTGCCCTCTGTCTTTGTAATCTTAGCCTCATACTTTGAGGATTTCTTTGTTGATCTGTAGAACTTGTATTTAACAGTATATCCTGCATCTTTAATTTCCTTAATAAGGTCATTTAATTCAGATGTTTCCTTCACTACAGCCTTGACGTTCTTTTGGGCTGTTTTTGATGTTCTGACTGTAAGACCCAGATTAAGGAGCTTTTCTTTAAATGCCTTATCTATTTCTTCCTTGGTCGGAGGTATTTTAGTAAATGTTACTTCTACCTTATCCCCAGTTTTAAGTCCTGTAACCTTGTTATCATTAACTGTTACTTCATTGCCGTTTACAGTTACCTTTGAAATCTGCATACCGTCATCAGGGATTATAACTAGGGTTGTGCCGTTGTTTTCAAGGCTTGTCTTGCCGCCCTCTCCTGTAATTATTTCAGGCTTCTGAACAGGGTTATATGAACCGCCGCCACTAGATGTATATTTATATCCACATATTTTGCATACCTGATTTTCAAATTCGTGATTTGACTTAGCAATTACTGTTTCACCACAATCTAAACATTTCTGCTCGTGTGTATTTGCATCAGTTATCCATTCTAAAGTTCCACTGTGATTTGTTTTATCAACCTCTCCATATTTTTCACCACATACTGCGCACACCGCTTTTTCTTTACAAGTAGCCGTACCACCAGCATGGAACTGAACCGGAGTATCATTATTTATCTTCACTTTTCCGCAGAACATATCAAGTGCCTGTACCTGTTCTGCAGTGGCACCATCTAATTTAAGTTCAACAATTCCGCCCTCTTCTACTTTTACATAGCCGGCACCACTTATATCACTCAATTTTTCAGGTATCAGTTTTAAAGTCTGATTTACACCAAGATATGGCCCTTCTTCTTCATTTGTAGGTATAATTGTGAATACCGCCCCTGCTGCAACATATAACTTGTTAACTCCCCAGCTCACACAATAAGGCGACCAACCTATATCAAATGCGCGCTTGTTTGAAAGTACAAATAAAGAAACCTCATCTGGTTCGTTTACATTAATAATGCTGCCAGTACTTTCTATACTTGGATTAATCTCTAACTTACTCCCTCTAGTATCCATATACTGGTTATCTAACATTATCACTTTTCCGCTAATTTTAACACTATTATGAGTTAAAACATTTGCAGCAAGACCATCTTCAGGGCATTTACTAGTATCAAACGTCCCTCTAATATCTACTGTTCCATTATCCCTTATAAAAAATCCTAAGAAAGCATCTACAGTCAAACTTGTATCCACATCAATTAAAATATTTCCGCCTTCTTTTCTATATGGACTACTACCATACTTACCTGTACATAAGCCCCATCCTCGGTTTTCTTTACCTTTAAGTGTTACATTTGCACCATTAATTAATGAAAAATCTCCTCCTTTATCAAGCCACTTGCCACCTTCATATACTGCAGTAGTTATTACTTCTGAACTCCAATTCGGAGTAATCGTCAAATCCAAAGTACATTGTGATATTTCAAGATTGCCACCATTTGTTCTAATACCGTAATAATCATCACTTTTAGCAACAGACTCACCTGTCAGCAATCCGCTTCCCTTTATTGAAAGATTTCCTTTAGACTCTATAATCGTACCAGCCTGAGTTGTAATAAAATTTTGAGTATTCTCTTTTATTTCAATAGTAGCCCCGGCAGGAAGTGTTATAGCATTTCCACTTTCCACGTTTAAATTAATACCATCTAATGTTAAAGTACTGCTTGTATTATCCCAAGCATATCCTTCTCCACTACTATCTTCTGTTGCAGATGTAAAATCAAGGCCTGTATCAGCCTGTGTACTTACTGCAGTCCCCCCCCATTTGCATCTGCAAATACTGCCATTGGCATCATTGCAATACATACAATCATACTTAATACTAAACTTAATACTCTTTTCTTTTGCATAATATTATCTCCTTTCCTGCAAAATATCCTTATTTGTACCTTATTCAAGGTTAGTTACTCTTATTATAACCTCTCCACTGCCCTCCTGTCATCCTACCAAAGTAGGATATAGCATATTTTTTTCTTCCTTTTTCAGGTAACTTTATTCACTCAAAAAGAGCCCCTCACTATGGAAAGGCTCTGCTTTGTTATAACAGTTTCAGTTTCTCCGCCACCGTCTTGGCTTCGTTTCTGCGCTTTACGGACAGTTTCTGCAATATGTGGCTTACATGGCTTTTGACTGTCGATACCTTGATATCGAGTATCTCTCCTATCTCGGAGTTGGTCTTGTCTGCGCATATAAGTCTTAAAACCTGCAGTTCTGTCGTTGTCAGAGGCTCGAGGGTTTCTGCAGCAATCTTCATAAAGTCGGGATAATATACGGCCTGCTGTCTTGCCGCTTCTGTGACCTTTCTCAGGAATTCGGCATTTTTATCCCAATTGCATATTCCGAGAAGATTAAGCACCGCCGCTCCGTATTCTCCTATAGTTCTGACAAAGCTGAAGCATGATGCCGCATCGAGAGCCATGCTCATATTATTCTGCCACTCTGAAGCTCCGCTTCTGTATTTCGCAATTGCTGTCAGCACGTTTACATGAATTCCGTCTATATGTTTTGAGCAGGCTTTACAGTAAGGAACCATCGGCGCCAGTGTAATCAGCGCAGCGCGGTTTTCACCCGATGCGATTTCCGCCATTGCCTGCGTCAGATATCTGTATCTTCTCATAACCTTGAAGTTTACAGGGTCTTTAGGTGCTTTACGGCGATACCACGCATCCACCGCCTCTGTATCCCCTGTTATGAGATTTATTCTGCATATAAGGGCGTCTATATTAGGCAGAAATCTGCTGTTCCCTGCTTCTTCAAATCTTTTTCGTATAGATACCGCGGCCTGCATTGCATCGCAGGCTCTGCCCTCATCAATCATGCTTCTGATGAGAAGTCCCACAAGGGCAAATTCAATATCCGGCGTGCCTCTGGTCTGAATGTCACCCATTTTTGATACAAGGGAAAATATTCTTCCCGACACACGTTCGCCCTTTTCAAATTTGCTCTCGGCAATGGCGCAGTCCGCAATACCTATACCGTCCTTTCCCAGCACCATTTCAACAGGTCTCTTCATAGCAATATAAATCAGATCATCTTTTTTGCTCCATTCTGAAAAGTCCTTGCCGCCGTTCATTATACTCGGCAGTGTGCTTGTAACCGAAAATGCCGGAAGTGTTATTTCTCTGTTTCTCATAAGGCTGAAGGCTTTCATTATTGCCGCTGAAACACTGTTTATGCTTCTCTGCGGCAGTGATATGTCAAGCCACGCGATTCTGCTTCTGGCTTCTTTGTATGAAGCATCTGTATGTGATTTGCTGCCCGCAAACGTCTTAAGCGTATCATACCATTTTTCTGATGCTTCATAATCACCCCGCAGCGCGCACAGCATACTCATGGCCTGCATAAGCGAAGGCGATGACATAATCTCGCCGTCATCCAGCATCATATAGTATTTCTCCATAGTCTCATAATTGCCGCTTCCCGGGTGCTTCTGGGCATTTTTGATAAGCAGTTCAGAAACTCTGGAATGATTGCCTGCTCTGACATAGCACTCCAGCGCCTTGTCATAGTCCTCGCTCAATTCATAATAAAGACCTCCTCTGCCGTAAAGGGTCTGTTTCTGTTCATCTGTATATTCCTGCTCCATCTCCCACAGAAGAAACTTTCTGAAAACAGGCCAGAGTCTGAATTCATCTATACTGTCATAAAGAAACATAGAGGTTTTCTTATGTATCTTTCCCAGCATCTCTCCCGCCCTGCTGTCACCGCTGACCATTTTGACAAGCTCTGTATCAAGCACTTCAAAAGGAGCAAGTGTAAGCAGAAATCTGCGGATATATAAATCAAATCTGTTGTAGACTGCCTCCTGATAATACAGAAACAGCTCTCTCTGAATATCGGTAATCACAGCCTGTCCGAATTTTTCTCCCGATGACATATGACGCGCCAGTATAGAAAGCACCAGAGGATATCCCTTCGTTTCTCTGTATATATTATCAAGCTCTTTGAGGCTTACGGATATTCCTCTTGCTTCAAGAAATTTCTCGGTTTCCTCTCTGCCAAACATCAGTCCCTTTGTATCTATTGTTATCATTGCTCCGGCATACTGAAAATGTACTATCCAGCCGGGAGCCGCGCCTCTTGACAGCAGTACAAAACGCAATGCGTGATTTTCTTCTATAAGTCTGCACAGGTTCTGCTGCATTGCAGGGTCGTCTATCTTCTGCAGATTGTCTATAAGGAGAACTTCCCAGCTTCCATCGGGCTCCGGTATTTCAAAATCGGGGCTTCCTGCCGATATCTCCAGAACCCTGCGTCCTGCAAGCAGAGCACGCGCCACAGTGGTTTTGCCCATTCCGCACGGCGCGCTGAACAGTACCACCTGTCCGCTGTCCATTGCATTTTTAAACTGTTTGGCAATCTCAGGCTTTATGACAATATTGCGGTTCACTTTTAACCTCCATTCCCTTAAGTCTTGTATATGCTGCAAAGCTTATGTGCAAAAAAATACAGGGGCGTATAACGCCCCTCTTTGTCATATATTATACAGGATATACACAGTTCTCTTCGTCAAGAAGATCGTGGTCTATCTGGTACAGCTTTGCTTCTCTTTTTTTGAAGAAAGTTTCGGCAGGCTGAGGGAATAATGCTTTTGTGAGTACATCTTCTTCCTGATGCGTCCACTTTGCACACTCTTTTTTCATCTGCTCAAGCTCAGGCTCAAGAAGGTCTGCCGGTCTGCATGTGACCTGCTCTTCGCCCTTGAGAATTTTATCAACAACTTCCTGCTTAATAGGAATTGTTGTCTTGCCGTACATACCCTTTACAAGATCCTTTGCTTCCTTTGGAACCATCTTGTATCTTTCCCCCATAACAACGTTAAGCACAGCCTGTGTTCCTACAATCTGTGAGCTTGGTGTTACAAGAGGCGGATATCCGAAGTCTTCTCTTACTCTAGGAACTTCCTTGAGTACCTCTTCAAACTTATCCATGGCATTTGCCTGTTTGAGCTGTGATACCAGATTTGAAAGCATACCACCCGGAACCTGATATTTAAGTGTATTGATATCAACACCCATAAGCTTAGGATCCATTAATCCGTTGGCAATGTATTTCTCTCTGATAGGCTTGAAGTATTCTGATGCTTCGTTTAATAAATCAAGGTCAAGGCCTAAATCGTATTCAGTTCCCTTGAATGCGAAAGCTATAGGCTCTGTAGGAGGCTGTGATGTGCCCTCTGCAAATGGTGAAAGCGCAGTGTCTATCATATCAGCGCCTGCCTCTATTGCCTTCATATATGTTAAACTGCCAAGTCCGCTTGTTGCGTGTGTATGAATTTCAAGAGGAATTGATATTGCAGCCTTGATGTCTTTAACCAGTTTGTATGTGTTGTACGGGTCAAGCAGTCCCGCCATATCCTTGATACATACGGAATCTGCTCCCATCTGCTCTATTTCTTTGGCAAGCTCTACAAATACCTCGTTTGTATGGATAGGGCTGATTGTGTATGACATTGTGCCCTGTGCGTGAGCTCCGCATTTCTTGGTTGCCTGTATTGCTCTCTCGATATTACGCATATCGTTTAAAGCATCGAAAATTCTGATTACATCTATACCGTTTGCTACGGCTCTGTCAACGAATTCATCAACAACGTCATCTGCATAGTGTCTGTAACCCAGCAGGTTCTGGCCTCTTAAAAGCATCTGAAGCTTTGTGTTTTTAACTTTTTTTCTGATTATTCTAAGTCTGTCCCACGGATCCTCATCAAGAAATCTGATACAGGCGTCATAAGTTGCACCGCCCCACATTTCAAGAGCGTTATAACCGATATTATCTAAGGTTTCCAGAATAGGAAGCATTTCTTCGGTAGTCATTCTTGTTGCGATTAAGCTCTGATGACCATCTCTTAATACAGTTTCTGTAACTCCTACTTTTGCCATATTTCTCTCCTTACCGCAGCCTGAAACAACTGCTGTTTATCTTTAATATTTTAATTATATACGAAATTCAGAATAAATCTACTGATATTTTTAATGTATACATAATTTTTTAAATGTCTTTTTCAAACATCTGCCTGCACAGCTCTGTTTTTGCGGGAATACTGTCCTCAAACACTATGATGCCTCCGTCTGTTTTAGGGTTTTCGAGTCCCGCAGCTTTGAGTCTGCGCCTGAGCTGCTTTGCCGTGCCAAGGCTACCGTCGATTATCCTGACCTTGTCTCCCGCCACTTTCTGTATTGTTTTTCTTGCAAAGGGATAATGGGTGCAGCCCAGCACTATATAGTCTATGTCTTCATTGAGATAAGGTATCAGAAGCTCCAGTATATATTTTTCAAGCTTCTCGCCCTCTGTATTGCCGTCTTCAATCAGGTCTGCAAGTCCCGGACACGGCAGGGGATACACTGTACCCTCGTCTGCATATTTTGCCATAAGGCTTTGGAATTTATCTTCTCTGATAGTCATGGGAGTTGCCATAACCACAACGGTATGCCTCTCGTCCCCCGAAACCGCCGGTTTGAGCGCAGGCTCTATTCCTATCACCGGAATATCTCTGTATCTGTCCCTGAGAAGTCCGATTGCAGCGCTGGTTGCCGTATTGCAGGCCACCACCAGAGCTTTAATTCCCTTTGAATAAAGATACTGCGCCCTGTCCATTACGATTTCCTGTATCTGTGAAAGCTCCTTGGTTCCGTAAGGGGCATTTACAGAGTCTCCGAAGAATATGCAGTCCTCACCAGGCATCAGTTTTACTATTTCCTTTAATACACTTATCCCTCCGATACCTGAATCCATTACGGCAACCGGAAGTCTGCTTCTGTCATCGTTCATATTGTCTGTCCTTTAATAGTCTTTATTTACTTTCTGTCCTATCCATTCCAGCACGCCTGGAGTCGATATGTACAGGAATGAACACTG
>CAKQOW010000075.1 GCA_934256595.1 uncultured Clostridia bacterium | reverse complement strand
TATCATAGTACAGCAAGATGCAGGAGTCAAGAAATCGCCGTGTTAATCACAATTCATCCCACCACTTATAGAAGTGGGGGATTTCTTGCTCACGGCGTGTTAAAATTATTTCTTCTGAACTCCGGATCTTTAATCTGTTCATGCCTCTGACTGATTTTCATTTTGAAATAATCTGTCATTTCAGCATTAAAGCCGACAACCTGCGGATAATACGGCTGGTCTGAAAAATCCACCAGCTTAAATCCATTCTCTGTAATTATGACATCAACACTCATAAGCTCCAGCTGCGGCAGGAATAAGCATATATCTTCAATCAGCTTATTAAGCTCTTTCCACCTAGGTATACTGCCTTTGAGCAGTCTGCCTGAAAGCAGATCTGTTTCTACAGCTTCTATGACATTGGCTTCGCTAAGTCTTTTACCTCCGTTATAGGAACCGTCCTCCAGGTTTACCGGTACGTATATATTACGGGAAACAGCCACCCTGCCGTCTGCGGTAGGTAAAACAATCTGATCCTCCATAAAATTCTTTTCGTAGACACCGTCATCTACCGTAATTTCTCTCTGATCATTGTTCGGATTTGTAAACTCTGATATATTGTCTCCGGTGCGGTCGCCCATCTCATTTATTTCATCTTCAGCATTTACAACCGTATTATATCTCAGATAAGCCTGTCCTATTTTAGGATTATCTGCAAACTTATTGTATACCATAAGCCTAAGTATATTAGGCCTACCTTCCACCGGTGATCTGAAAGCTTCCGCTTCTTCGACATACTCGATTAAAACGCGGATGGAAACAGAAATTTCTTCTTTAATTATAGCTACCAGCTGTTTTTCATCAACAGGCCTGTTATTGTAATACAGCTACCCGTCAACATACTTGATAATATCATGAATAATCCCCTCAAAGTCATCGCCGTACTCTTCAGGACAGTCTGCAAGACAGATTATCATAGGAGCTCCATCTCGCATATATATGTGATAGTAGGCTTCAGGAAGGTTGCTGCTGTAAGGCTTAAGTACATTCCTAGTGGTTACTCTGTCCTTTATCCATTTTCTGAATATATCGTTTACAGGATATATATGAGTATAATCATATACTGATATATAGTCTGAAATATTATCTGCATTAATATTATATCTTTCGGCTATTGCAGGTAAAAAGCCATTCTTGTAGGCTCATTTCTTCTGGGCTGCAGAATATGCTGTATTGTACTTACGGTCATACTCTACCGAATTTAGCCACCAGCGCGCTTTGGCGCCATAAAAGCCGTTAATTCTCATATGCATGCTTTTAAATTTTTTAATCAGTTTCTTCATAATAATCTCCTAATACAAGGCAATTTTTAAAGCTGTACTATGCCTTATGTATCCTGTTTGCTTAATTCCAATTATGATGTATAACTAATTAATTGTAATTTGTTTTTCTAAAAAAATCAATGGCTTTACAATATTTTTAATACGCTCCGCTCCCCGGTCGCAATGACCTGGCTCCAAGCAAAAATCCCGCCTTATTCTCTAAGACAGGATTTTCATTATGCTATAAACAGGAATTGATTCTACCTGAATATCGCTATGTTCATCTCGGTTCCACAATAAGTTTAATTGCCGTTCGTTCTTCACCTTCTATCTGTATATCCGTAAATGCAGGAACACAGACCAGGTCAATTCCGCCCGGAGCCACAAAGCCTCTGGCTATGGCGATTGCTTTTATAGCCTGGTTAAGTGCCCCTGCACCTATTGCCTGAATTTCTGCTCCGCCCTTTTCTCTCAATACTCCTGCAAGCGCGCCTGCAACTGAATTAGGGTTTGATTTTGCTGATACTTTTAAAACTTCCATTGTCAATCTCCTTTTCTATATCTTTCGATATTCTGTTATTAGAATTCTTTCTTTATTTACATTATATTGATAAAATATAGTACTCTGGGCGGATTTTTTCTTACTTTTTCATACAAATTAATTTTTTTTAAGACTTTTTTTGACTTTTGCTTGCAGTTTTCTACATTTTTATGTATAATCAACGTGTGGTTATCCCCCTGATAACCTCATTAATCTCTAATCCCAATACCCCTTTTGAGCCAAAGTAGATTGCACCCCTTGCAATCTACTTTGATTTTACGGAGAAATCTATGAAAATATTCTGCACATCAGAGAATGGATATAAATACAGTTCGGAAATATTCGACACCTATTTCGACAATATGCGGATAGGTTTCTTTGATATAGAAACAACAGGCCTGTCACCTGACAGAAGCAAGCTGATACTTGCGGGACTTGCATACTATGAGGGAGATACACTTGTCGCAAAGCAGATATTTGCCGACGACCCCTCAGAAGAGCCTGAGGTAATCACAGCCGTTTTAAACGAGCTGAAAAATTTTGATATGGTGGTCACCTACAACGGCAAAAGATTTGACATGCCGTTTCTTTTAAAACGGGCACACAGGAACAAAATACATATGAATGAAGCGCTGCCGTATAATCTTGACCTTTATCCTGCAGTCAGAAGCTTCTCGCCCCTCAGGGCTATGCTTCCCGACCTGAAGCAAAAAACCGTCGAGAGCTTCATAGGTCTCTGGGAAACCAGAACAGATGAGATATCCGGAGCTGAAAGCGTTGAACTTTATTATTACTATGCAGGCACTAAAGACGAAAAAATAAGGGACGTGATATTGCTGCACAACAGAGATGACATAACTCAGCTTTCAAAGCTGCTCAAGGTCCTTGATAAGTGTGATTTGAACAGCTATATATTTGCAAACGGTCTGCCCGCAGGCAGGCTGATTATAGATAAGATTACAACAGGCAGACAGATACTTGAGATAGCAGGAATTCAAAGGCATAATTCTGTGGATTTTCTGAGTTATGATGATTTCTGCTCCGGCTACAAAGTATGGTTTAAGGCAAAGGATTCGTCTTTTGTTATACGGATCCCGGTTATAGAAAATTCCGGATTAAAGTTGATTGATTTAAAGAAGATGAATATTGACTACAGCAGTCTGCTGAGGTATCCTAATGTTGAAGAAGATTACCTCATTGTTTCAATAAACGGAAACTTTAATCACAGAGAGGTCAATCTGTTCAGTCAGATGGTCGCAAAGGAAACAGAGAGATTATTATTGCAGGGGGTTTAGCAATGAAACAGAAGATAAAACGCAATCTGAAATTATCAGCGCTGATTTTTTCGGTAATATCGCTTGTCGTGCTTTTCAGCAGTGCAGATCAGCACCGCACTTACAGAAACAGAGACTGATAATAAGGGGTATCCATATGGATACCCCTTATCAAATTCACCTTATTAAAGTTATTTAACCACAGCGCTGGCTGTCTTTGACCAGTTACCATATATCTTAGTACCGTCATCAAGTTCTTTAATACCTCTTACCTTAACAAAGTATTTCTTGCCTGACTGCAGTCCCTTTATAGTGCTCTTGCCTGATTTTGACGGCAGAGCCTTTACAGTCTTGATAGTATAGTCACCTGCTCTGCCATATCTAATCTGATATGCTGTGGCATTCGCAGATTCTCTCTTGTATCTTACAATCAGCTTGCCCTTTGAACTTGAGGTAACGCTTGAAATCACACCTTTTGCAGGTTTAACAGTAACTGTTACAGTGGCTGTTGCAGGATTGTATGCCCTGTTTCCTGTTGTTGTAATAGTTATAACTGTTCTGCCGCATCCTACAGGTGTAACCGTACCGTTTGCCGATACTGTTGCAACACTTGTATCACTTGAAGTATAGCTGTAGCCTGTACCGTCTGTAGTATTGCTTACTATCTTTATAGCGAAAGGACTTGACTTTGTAGTCTTTTTGCTGTATTCAGCATATTCCGGAGTTATAACGCCGTCTTTACCTGTGATAGTAAAGTATGCACTATTGCTGCCCATACTTTTTCCGTATGTTTTTGCAGTAACTGTTGCTGTAGCTGTTCCTACTTTAAGGTTGTTGCTATATGTAACAATATAGTCTGATGACGGCACTGTAACATATCCGATCTTAACTGTAACTGCCGGCTGTTTGATTCTGCCGTCATATGCATATGTAGCAGGTGTTGTTGTTACTGTAGCATTTGACAGGTTGTACTTGATGTTGAAGTTCTTAGTAACAGTACCGCTGTATATGCCCCTACCTGTTACGGTTACTGTCGCTGTACCCGCATTGATGTTTGATGTGTATGATAACGTATAATGCACGCCCTCAGTAAGCAGTGTTCTTGCTGTTACTGCTGTAGCACCGCCATAATATACAGATATATACGGCTTAACATATGTGCCAGTGTATGTCTGGTCTGCTATGTTAGGGATATATACTGTATAATTTGAAAGTTCATTTCCTCTCTGAATTGTAAAGGTTTCAGTTATACTTCCACTGAAGTTTCCTGTAAAATTAATTGTAACAGAACCCTTTCCTCTAATGTAGTCATATGAATATGTTGTAGTATAATCGTATCCTGTACCCTTTCTCAACAATGTAGAAGTTCCGTTGTGATACCAATATACATTGAATGTAGGGTCAGTCATTGTGCCGGAATATGAATAGCTTGGATTAAGTCCGGAAGTATACGCATAATGTCCGCCAACTGCTGTCTTTGTCAGATTTCTCTTTGTTATAACAAAAGCGCCTGCTTTAACATATTTGCCGCCATTAGCATCAGTTAAAACAACATCATATGTTCCTACATCTTTAGGAGAAGCCGTTACTCCATTTTTCTGATATGTAATTGTGTATGTAGTACTTGAGGCTCCGACAGAAGATGTATCACTATCACTATTCTTCACTACAACATTACCCACCGGAATACTCTGAACAGTTCCATCGTATATTAATTCTTTCTTCGTTATATTTACACTTCTATAGCTAAATGCTTTATCTACAGTAAATTGTTTTTCAACAGTCCCAGTCAAATTCTTGTTTTCGTTAAATGTAATAACTGCAGTGTACTGTCCTGCTGCAAATGTTTTTTCTATATAAGTAGCATTGCCTTTTTTAATAGTTACAGAGTAATCAGTATCTTTAGTGAAAGTAACATCTCCACATTTAACAATGGGGGTAAAAGCGTTAACATTTGAATCAAGCTTAACTTCTGGTATTGTAACCATTGAAGCATCTAATGCCTTGCTTACTATGCAGAAAGTTTTTGTAACTGTACCTCTATATGCACCCTTGCCTGTAAAAGTTACCGTTACAACACTTCCCTGATCTATTTGTTCTCCTACTGAAACGTCATAATTTGTTTCAGCAATCTTAGTTACGTCACCGTCTGTACCATCTGCTTTTTTATATAAATATAAAGGTGTTGGTGTTATTTTTTTACCTGCATATGGCTGATCCGGAATTAGATCGTTTTCATTAGGAGTTTCATTAATTTTTTTCGGTGATATAAAATATGTATCATCAAACTGTTTTACAATATCAAAATCCCTAAATACAGAATTCTTATAATCACTTGTTTCTGTAGGTATTATTTCTACACGTGCCCTGCTCTCGCTTAATCTAGTAGCTTTTACGGTATAGTCGCCAGGATTTCCTTCTGCTGGTGCCTTTAATGTGGTTTCACTTTGTTCACCAGCTGCTTTATATTTTACCGTTATAGTTCTTGATGTAGTAAAGTCCCCCCCTACACTGATGTTAGTCAATTCACTTTCTAAAAAATAATCATCCTGCACACTTATTGTACAGTTAGAACTTGTAAGTTCTTGCTTTTCCCCAGCAAACGCTGCCCCCGGTATCATACATACTACCATGCATACTGTAAGCAGTATGGCTAAAATCTTTTTCATGTCTTAATCGTCCTTTCCTTGAATATATGTACTTACTCTATATCCCCCTATTGAGATATATTTATTGATATTTTACTACCTTGTTCAGACTATTTCAATCATTTCTATAAATATTTACACTATTCCTGTAATTATGCCCTATTTATCCTCTCCAAACCACAAATTCCCCCTGTTTTCATTTTTCCCGCATTTTTTATCCCCTGCCTGTGCCTGCGGCACAATCAGAACATTTTGCCTCAATTTCGCTCATTTCGGTCGCCTTTCTGTCACAATTTTCGACTTATGGTACCAAATCAGTACCATATTGCCTGTGGTAGAATAGCCCATATTAATTTTTTAAACATGGAGGTAATTTATATGGCTGCTTTTAAAGACAAAGAGCGCGGAACGTGGTTCTGCAAGTTTTACTACACCGAATATACAGGAGAAAGGAAGCAAAAGAAGAAACGCGGGTTTGCCACTAAAAAGGAGGCTCTGGAATGGGAGAGGAATTTTCTGACCAAGGAGAAGGAAGGCGCAACTATGTTTTTTAAGGACTTTGCAGCGGTTTATCTGGCTGATTTTGCTGCAAGGTACAAGGAGTCTGCCCTTGAAACCAAGAAGCATATACTGCGTACCAAGCTGCTGCCCTATTTCGGCAAGAGGCGCATCTGTGACATTACTGCATCCGATATACGCAAATGGCAGAATAATATGATGGGCAAAGGTTTCTCCCCTACCTATCTGCGGCTTATAAACAGTCAGCTTTCGGCTCTGTTTAACTTTGCTGTTAAATATTACGGATTAAGGGATAATCCCTGCAAACGTGCAGGAAGTATGGGTAAGAGCAGAGCTGATGAGATGCTGTTCTGGACAAGAGATGAGTTTATGACGTTTATTGAGGGAGCCAGAACAAACCCCACCTACTATATGATATTTCAGACATTGTACTGGACAGGGCTTCGTGAGGGGGAGTTTCTGGCTCTGACTCCTGCCGATATTGATTTTGAAAACCGTAGCATCAGTGTAACCAAGTCGTATCAGAGACTTAAAAGCAGGGATATAGTTTCGACTCCCAAAACTGCAAAGAGCAAACGCATTGTTTCTATTCCGGAGTTTCTGTGCAGTGAGCTTAAGGAGTATGTGCAGGATATGCGGCAGGATCAGCGGATTTTCCCTTATATAAAGAATGATTTGAGAAATTTCCTGCGCAAGGTATGCAGCGTTACGGGTGTAAAGGTTATAAGGATTCATGATATAAGGCACTCTCATGCTTCTCTGCTGATAGAGCTGGGGCTGTCTCCCAAGATAATAGCGGACAGGCTGGGGCATGAGAAAATAGAGACCACTCTCAATATCTACTCCCATCTTTACCCCAACAAGCAGGAGGAGGTTGCGGATAAGCTTCAGGCTCTTTTTTAACGATTTGATTATTCTTTTAGTACCATAGGAGTACCGCAGCAGTAAGGTTTTCAAGGAATATGCGGCTTTTGACGGGAAGATTCATTATTCAAATCAAATCGTTAGCCCACCGGAACAAGGAAATCAAAGGCTACAGGACCGGAGGGAAAACAAAGAACAAAAAGAA
>CAKQOW010000074.1 GCA_934256595.1 uncultured Clostridia bacterium | reverse complement strand
ACCAACAATGCCTGCGGCTGTCAGGTTATATTCGTAGATGACATAGTTCCGGAGGGAACACAGATTAAATAAAGAGACAAAGGGTCTGCATCAATACGGTGCAGACCTTTAATAAAGTGTAATGATTTATTCGGTAAGCTCAGAGGTATCACATTTTAATGTTTTGCTGAGCCTCATAATGATATTAAACTGAGCCTTGTTCAGATCCTTGCTTTTGTGTTCATAGGCCCGAATGGTGTTAAGTGATACGCCTGATTTTATCGAAAGCTCTTTTTGTGTCAGACCGCAGCGTTTTCTTGCTGTTTTGAGCGGGCTTTCAAGCCTTGCAAAATGAGCGTCAAAGACTTCATAGCTTTTGTTAATATCCGCTTCATGAAGTATACTGTAAAGACCGAGAAGCTCATCATAGGGTATAGTGTCCAGCAGACATTTGAAAGTGCGGCCCGAATACCACTGATAATGGGTCAGTACCCAGCCTATCCAGTATTCAGGACTTCGGTCGTAGCTTTCTATGAGGTTGCAGTCACAGGCTTTGCCGGTGCTTTTGGTTCTGACCTCAAGAAAAAGCTCCAGACCGCTTCTGCCTGCGATGTATGCCGGACTGCCGTTTTCAAAATGCTCTGCAATGCCGGTCTGGATAAACTGCTCTAAAAAGTCAGCGCCGCTTATGCCAAATTCCACTACGGCAGCGTGAAGCATATTGCCGATGGCGCGGGAAGTTTTATTCAGATATAGCTGACTGTAAGCGTGGGTCATCATATTTCATATCCTCCCTTATAATATCCATAACAAAAATGTCATCTCTTAGCTGATGCAGGTTTTTCTTGCGGTCTGCATATGAAGCTCTTGCCTTTTTGTCACGGGCAGCTCTTTTGTAATAATATTCGCGGTAATCCGCCACTGTATATTCCATAAATTCAATTTGTACAAAGGCCTTTTTGGACAGAAGTACCACCTGTTCTCCCGGATTGACAAGCCGCATAGCAAGGTTCAAATCACGAAGCGAAATCATATTGTTTACAAAATCCTCGGCAAAAGAAAAATATGAGTCATCAGCGCGATAACCGATCATAACGTCAACATTTTTAATATCAGGCCAAAAGCGGTCAAGAATAAATTCTCTTGCACTTTTGCCGACCGGAGAGGTGATGTCAAATTTTCTGTTGGCAAGAAGTACGGCAAGCCAGCTGAGAATATTAAAGCTGCCTGAGGTAAGGTTGACTACATTCAAACCGGTGGGATCAAGCCTGTATTTGCAGGCATAGCCGTCGTTTTTTACAGGGCAGGCCCATTCCTTTGCAAGTTCAAGGCTCTCTGTGCAGTAAAAGCCCTGTCCGTAGTCGTTGTATTTCTTCCCAAAACTGAATTTAGGCATCTCAACAATCTGCTGTGAGCCGTGATAGATAATAAGTTCATGTTTCATAAAACACCTCTGTAGTGATACTGCGGTATCATATTATGTTATATTGTAATACTGCAGTACCGGTTTTGCAATGGGTTTTTAAAAATATAACGCGTATGGAATATGGTTTTTCTCAAAATGAAGATTATGTGAAATCTGCACAGAGCCTGTTGACTTGATATAAGATGCGAGTATAATGGTTGTCAAGACAACGGTTGCGTTAACAACTAATTTGGAGGTCGCCATGAATGATTTCGGTAAAGAATTTTCCATAATTCACAGATACAGCAGAGTATATATGTCAAAAATGCTTATGGAATATAACATACCCGGCAGGGCTGTCCCGTATTTTATGGAGATATGCGCATATCCGGGAATATCGCAGGAGCAGATTGCAAAAAATTTAAGAATAGACAAGGGCGCGGTTGCAAGAACCGTAAAGGCAATGGTAGATGCCGGCGTGGTAGAGCGCAGGCAGAACCCTGATGACAAGAGAGGGTATCAGCTTTACCCTACAGAAAAAATGAAAAAGATAAACATGAAGAATGAAGAAGCAAGAGAAAAGCTGGATAAGGTTCTGACTGAGGGCATGTCCGAGGGGGAAATACAGATATGCCGCATGCTTCTTCAGAAAATGGCAGAAAACCTCATAAACGCAGTTTCAGGTGACACTGAACTCAGAGCGCATGAGGCGATGATTGAGGAGAAAATAAGTAAGGATATCAGAAGGAAATTGAGAGAGGAGAGATAGCTTTGAAAGAAACGATGAAATATTTCAAACCGTATATCCCGTATATACTTGTGGCTGTTGTGCTGCTTTTTGCCGAAGCAATGCTTGAGCTGGCGCTTCCGGGATATATGGCTGATATTATTGATGACGGCATTATAGCCGGCGATATGAAACAGATTTACAGGATAGGCCTGCTGATGACAGGCATTTCAGCAGCCATAGTTTTGTGTGCAACAGGAGTAAGTATTTTTGCTTCCAAGACGGCGGCAAGGTCTGCAAGAGACATAAGAAAGGCCGTATTTCGAAAGGTAATGCACTTTGCAAATGAGGAAATGGAGGACTTCTCCACAGCCTCGCTTATTACAAGATCCACCAACGATATACAGCAGATACAGATGGCTGCGGTAATGACCCTGAGGCTTGGTATGTTTGCGCCGGTAATGGGGATAGGCGCAATAATCAAGGCTCTTAGAACCAGTGTGTCGCTTGCGTGGACTATAGGTATAGCCTTTGGCGCAATAGTAATTCTTATGGCATTTATGTTTACAATTACACTTCCCAAATTCAAGGTTGTACAGGAAAAGGTCGACAAGCTGAACCTTGTAATGAATGAGAGATTAAGAGGAATACTGGTAATCAGAGCCTTTAACACACAGAAATATGAAGAGGACAGATTTGACCATGCCAACAATGATCTTACTAAACTGAACCTGTTTGTAAACAGAGCAATGTCGGTAATGATGCCTGTAATGATGCTCATAATGAACCTGACCTCGATACTTATCGTGTGGGCGGGCGCTCACTATATTGATGCGGGAAACCTTGAAATAGGCAGTATGCTTGCGTTTATACAGTACGCTATGCAGATAATAATATCATTCCTGTTTATCGCTATGATGTTCATATTCCTGCCAAGAGCTGCGGTATCAATGGGCAGAGTGGGGGAAATCCTCAAAAAAGAAATATCAATAACAGATAAAGAAGACACACAGGAAATCAAAGAAAGACGCGGCGTTGTAGAGTTCAGAAATGTAAGCTTCAGATATGCAGACGCAGAAGACGCTGTGCTGACAGACATATCCTTTACTGCAAAGCCGGGTGAGACAACAGCATTTATCGGCTCTACCGGCAGCGGCAAGACAACCCTTGTAAACCTGATACCGAGATTTTTCGATGTGACAGAGGGAAGCATCACCATAGACGGCGTTGATATCAGAGATATGAAGCAGCACGATCTGAGAGAAATGATAGGCTATGTGCCTCAAAAGGGTATGCTGTTTTCGGGAGATATACAGAGCAATATTGCCTATGGCGCAGAGGATAAGAGTCTTGAAAATATAAAGAGCGCGGCTGAGATTGCGCAGGCAGAGGACTTCATAATGGAGAAAGAAGAGGGCTTTAATGCGCCGGTTGCGCAGGGCGGCACCAATGTGTCGGGCGGTCAGAAACAGAGACTTTCCATAGCAAGAGCGCTTGCAAAGAGGGCGCCGATATATATATTTGATGACAGCTTCTCGGCGCTGGATTTCAAAACCGATGCGGCGCTGCGAAAGGAGCTTAAAAAATCGGCAGGCGAAAGCACCCTCCTTATAGTTGCGCAGAGAATAAGCACTATAGCCGATGCTGATCAGATTATTGTATTAAACGAGGGACGAATTGAGGGTAAGGGAACTCACAAAGAGCTTATGCAGACTTGTGAGATATACAGAGAAATAGCAAGCTCACAGCTTGACAGCGGAAAGGGGGAAATGTAAATGGCAGAGCAGAGAAGAGGCCCGAGAGCAGGGTCCGGTCACGGACCCGCAGGCATGATGCCCGGCGAGAAAGCCAAGAACTTCAAAGGCACAATGCTTGCGCTCTGGAAGTATGTAAAAGACTTTAAATGGCAGATAACGGCAGTGTTCATATTTGCAATAGGAAGCACAGTATTTACAATCGTTTCTCCCAAGATACTGGGAAAGGCTACAGACAAGGTTGTAGAGGGACTGATGTCGGGAATAGGCATAGACTTTGATGCGCTTCTGGATATTATCATATTCTTATGCGCAATATATGCAGCAGGCTCACTGCTTTCATTCCTGCAGGGCTACGTGATGTCGGGAGTATCCCAGAGGATAACCTACAGGCTGAGAAAGGAAATCTCAGAAAAAATGGACAGAATGCCGCTTAAATATTTCGATACTAAAACCCACGGTGAAATATTAAGCAGGGTTACAAACGACGTGGAGACGGTAAACCAGTCGCTGAACCAGTCTATGACCCAGATTATAACCAGCGTTACCACTGTAATCGGCATACTGATAATGATGGTGTCGATAAACATATGGATGAGCCTTATGGCAGTAATAGTAATACCTATGTCTGCGCTTCTCATCAAGGCCGTAGTAAAAAAGACACAAGGGTATTTCCAGGACCAGCAGAGATATCTGGGAGATGCCAACGGTCATGTTGAGGAAATGTATACAGGTCATCAGGTGGTAAAGGCATTTAACGGCGAAGAGGCTGCTATCGAAACCTTTGATGAGATAAATGAAAACCTGTGTGAGTCGGCGTGGAAATCCCAGTTCCTGTCGGGACTTATGCAGCCGATTTCAAACCTGTTCGGAAACATAGCCTATGTGCTGGTATGTATTCTCGGAGGAATATTTGCGATTAATGGCAGAGTGTCAATAGGAGATATACAGGCGTTTATTCAGTACATCAGAAACTTTAACCAGCCTATAGCCCAGCTTGCCAATGTTGCCAATATGCTTCAGTCTACAGCAGCGGCGGCAGAGCGTGTATTTGAATTTATAAATGAAGAAGAGGAAACTGAAAAAACAGACCTTGCGCTTCTCAAAAAACCTGATATAAATCAGCACAGAGGAGATGTGACATTTGACCATATTTCATTCGGATATGATCCTGAGAATATAATAATAAAGGACTTCTCGGCAGAGATAAAGCAGGGTCAGAGAGTTGCAATCGTAGGGCCTACGGGAGCAGGCAAGACTACCATTGTAAAGCTGCTTATGAGATTTTATGAGCTTAACAGCGGGCATATATATATAGACGGTACCGACATTACAGATTACTCCAGAGAGGATTTAAGAAAAATGTTCGGAATGGTGCTGCAGGACACATGGCTTTACAGCGGCAGTATTATGGATAATATCAGATACGGCAGAATGGACGCTTCCGATGAAGAAGTTAAGGCAGCGGCCAAAGCAGCTAACATAGATCACTTTATCAGGTCTCAGTCTAAGGGCTATGACACCCCTATAAACGAAGATGCGGAGAACATCTCACAGGGAGAAAAACAACTGCTTACAATAGCAAGAGCAATACTTTCTGACGCTCCTGTAATGATACTGGACGAGGCTACAAGCTCTGTAGACACAAGAACAGAAATGCTTATCCAGAAAGCGATGGGCAATCTGATGCAGGGAAGAACCAGCTTCATAATTGCACACAGACTGTCAACCATTAAAGATGCGGATATGATACTTGTAATGAACCACGGTGACATTATAGAGCAGGGAACTCACAGCGAGCTGCTTGCGGCAGGAGGCTTCTATGCAGACCTGTATAACAGTCAGTACGCATAGTGCGAAAGAAATGTTTGACACATAAGCAGACAGATGATAGTATAATATTAAAAGGTGCTACCGATAGATGGTTAGTCCAAAAACTTTTTAGTTATAAAAATAACCGCCGGTTTTCTCAGGACGTGGCGGTTATTTTTGCGTCTTGCCATTGCTCTTGGAACCAATGGTATACCCAAGGGCGAAGCAAGAAATGCATAGGCCTATAGTGGCTATAAAAAGCTCTGTTGTAAGCATAGGCAATTCCTCCTTCCGTAGATTTCTGAAAACAGAGTTCTATGTAATTAGAGGACGCAGTCCTCTGTTAGAAGGACTAACCGCCTACCGTTCAGGGTAGCACCAAACACATTATAACAAACATATGTTTTGGTTGCAATTAGAAATATTAGTTCTGATGATATTAAATTTGATATGTGACTGAAAAGAGTATTTGAAAACAGAATAAATATTTGACATAGAGCAGGACAGATGATAGTATAATATTAAAGGGCGCTACCGATAGACGGTTAGCCCCGATAATCGTTAGTTATAGAAATAACCGCCGAGTTTTGTCAGGGCAGGGCGGTTATTTTTGTGCCTTGCTGTTGCTCTTAGAGCCAATGGCATAACCAAGAGCAAAGCAAGCAATGCATAAGCTGATAATGGCTACAAAAAGCTCTGTTGTAAGCATAAGCAAAGTCCTCCTTTTCAAGATTTCTGCGAGCAGATGTCTATGTAATCAGAGGTTGCGCTCCTCTGTAAAGAGGGCTAACCGCCTACCGTTTAGGGTAGCACCAAGCATATTATAACAAACATACGTTCTGATTGCAATTAGAACTATGAGTTCTGATGATATATTACAGTGCAGAGTTTTGGTATGCAGGCATTTACTGATGACATAGAATACAGAAATTCATTATGCAGTGTTTCCTAAAAGTGGTTTTGATGGTAAAATGGTACAAAAGCTGATACAGCAAGGTTTTTATGAAAGTAATGAGGGAGAGAAAAATGAAAAAAATTATATCCTTGATACTGACAGTTACTATAGCATTTTCAATGGTGTGCGTACCGGAAACAGTGTTTGGGTCGGAAACGCAGGACAGCAGTGCAGAAACTATAGTGCAGGAAACTGCTACAGTTAAAAGAGGCATACCGACAATAGTGCCCGGTTCATTGCCTCCGGGGGAACCTATAATAATGTACAACACAGCGGTTTGCACATTTGGTGAGGAGGATAGTCTTACCCTTGCAAGGAAAATCAACAGCGATATATATGGTAACTTTGGTATTTTTGACGCCAGAGTGGAGGACAGCAGCATTTGGGATACAGGTATAGGCTTTACCACCAAATACCTTTATAACTTACATAGAGAACAATATATAAGTGTAGGTTTATGGACCCAATATGCATATGTCATATTAAGCTCTGAGGCTATGGGAGAACTGCGAAAACATCAAGGCGATGAACAATTTGAACAGATAAGAATAACAAAGAAAATTAAAAAGTCAGGTGAAGCTTATTACAAAGTGTCGGTTAGTCCCAATGTGAAACAGCAAAAGCTCAAATTCGATGAGGGCTTTTATATACTGACAATAACGCCTGAGGCAAATATCGCAGGTAAAAAAATAAAGTGCAAATATAAGCCTAACGGTGCAAGCGAATATACCTATACTGAGGGAACGTATGATGAATACGGCAATGTATCTTTCAGACTCAAAGATTTGAACCGCTATCTGTATATCATTGAGGATAAGCCGGCAGATGAAATAACCGAAGATAATAAGACTGACACCCCTGCACCTGAAAAAACTGCTGAGGAGATAGCAAAAGAAAAGCTTATAAGCGGCATAAAAAACACTACCGTAACAATAACCTCGACATATATAGGCAAGACTTCTTATAAACTAAAATGGAAGAAATCCAAGGGATATAAGGTTGATTATTATCAGGTATATAAATATGATAAATTAAATAAAAACAAACTGACAAAGCTGACGTATTCAAAGACCGGTTTTGTGAGTTACAGGGGCGGAACTGTAAAGAGGAAATTTGAATATAAGATAAGGGGCGTAAGGGTAATAGACAATAAGAAATACTATACAAAGTGGTCGGACAAAAAATGCATTACTTTAAAATAATATAATAAACAGGACAGATTATCTTTGAACTGCACCCCGTCAAGTGGACAATCGAAATAATAAAAAATTGGTAACTTGTGGTATCCGGAACCGGTAT
>CAKQOW010000073.1 GCA_934256595.1 uncultured Clostridia bacterium | reverse complement strand
CAGCAAAAATAGCAAATATGTACTGTATTTCAACCAAAATATGTGTTGCCTATAGTCTGAAAACTTGCTAAAATGGGGGTAATACGCTGGGGAAAGACTCGAGGTTTCCCTATTTTAGAACATTACGGAGGCAAAACGTATGAAACAATTTATGAAAATGACATTGAACATCAATGGCGCTGACCGTACATTCATCTGCGATCCTGAAAAGGATACGCTGGCTACAGTACTCAGAAGACTTGGTCTTACAGGTACAAAAGTAGGCTGCGGCACAGGTGTATGTGGTGCATGTTCCGTTATTTTAGACGGAAAAGTAATACGTTCATGTACCAGAAAAATCTCAAAGGTTACTGAGTACAGTGAAGTTGTTACTATCGAAGGCATCGGTACAGTGCTTCACCCTCATCCGCTTCAGGATGCATGGGTTCATCTCGGCGCAGTACAGTGCGGTTTCTGCGTACCTGGATTTATAGTTTCAGCATATCAGCTTCTTCTTGAAAATCCGAATCCAACAAGAGAAGACGTAAGAGACTGGTTCCAGAAGCACAGAAACGTATGCAGATGTACAGGCTACAAGCACATCATAGATGCTGTTATGGAAGCTGCTGCAATATTAAGAGGCGAAAAAACAGTTAAGGATATCACTTATGACTGGACAAAGGATATCGGAAACTTCTACGGCAAACCGCTCATCAGACCTAACGCTATGGCTAAGGCATGCGGTGTTTGCGACTACGGTGATGATGTAGAGCTTCACATGCCTGCAGAAACACTCAAAGTTGAACTGGTACAGCCTAGACAGTACAGCCACGCGCTCATCAAGAAGATTGATTACAGCGAAGCTGAAAAAATGCCTGGCGTTGTAAAAGTAATAACATGGGAAGACGTAAAGGATGCCAACAAGCTTATGACTTACGGTTTCTCAGCAAGAACAGTTGATCTTCAGCAGGCTCACCATATCCTTGCAGAAGACAAAATTCTCTACTACGGTGATGTTGTTGCAATGGTTTGCGCTGACACAAGAGAGCATGCAAAGGCAGCTGCAAAAGCAGTTAAGGTTGAACTTGAACCGCTGCCTGAATATATGAGCTATCTTGAAGCTGTAACTCCTGATGCAGAGCAGATCCACGACTGGATGCCGGACACTTACGCTCCTAACATCTACTCACAGCAGCCTGTATTAAAGGGTGACGACGAGCACGTTCCTGAACTCATCGACAACGCTGCTTACTCAGTGGAAGGCTCATTCTTCTCATCAAGAGAGCCTCATATGTCAATCGAAGGCGACGTATCACAGGCTTACTACGATGAAGACGGCAACCTCTGCGTACACTGCAAGACAATGACATTATACTTCGACAGAGACGATATGGCAGAAGCTATCGGTATCCCTGTTGAAAACCTCAGAGTTATCGAAAACCCTACAGGCGGTTCATTCGGCTGGGCAATGAGTGCACACACTTACTCAATGGTAGGTATCGCTACTAAAGTTACAGGTATGCCTTGCTCACTGTCAATGGACTACGCTCAGTTCATGGCCGTTTCCGGTAAGCGTTCTCCGACTTACTTCAACGGAAGAGTTGCATGCGACGAAAACGGTAAATTCATTGCCGGCGAATTCGATGCAGGTCTTGACCACGGTCCTTTCGCAGAACTTGGCGACGACAAACTCACTAAGATTTTAAGATTTATGTTCTATCCATACTACATGCCAAACGTAGCAGGTCTTGCAAGAGTTGCATTTACAAACCACTCATGGGGTACTGCATACAGAGGCTACGGTGCTCCTCAGGCATTCACCTGCTCAGAAGCATTAGTAGATATGCTGGCAGAAAAAGCAGGAATAGATCCATTTGAATTCAGATACAAGAATATCGCTCGTCCTGGAGATACTAACCTTAACCAGTATCCGTTCTTACATTATCCAATGGAAGAAATGATGGATAAGATGAAGCCTTACTATGACAAGGCTGTTGCAAAGGCTAAGGCTGAATCAACAGACGAAATCAAGAAGGGCGTAGGTATCGCATGGGGCGGATACAACGTAGGCCTCGGCGCAGTTGACGAAGCTCACGTTGCACTTGAATTAATGCCTGGCGACAGACCTAAATTCAGAAAATACGACACCTGGCAGGATCAGGGCCAGGGCGGTGACCAGGGTTCATTAATCTGTACTCTTGAAGCACTGAAGCCTTACTTCCCTGACGTTACTCCTGATGACATCAAGCTTATCCAGGACGACTCCAAGTACTGCCCTAACACAGGCGAATCCGCAGGTTCAAGATCACACTATGCAAACGGTAAAGCAAGTATCGTTGCAGCTAAGAACATTGCAGACGCAATGAGAAAACCTGACGGAACTTACAGAACTTACGATGAAATGATCGCAGAGGGACTTCCTACAAGATATGACGGAGACTGGGCAACAGTTGACGAATACGATTACTTCTACGATCTTGACCCTAACAACGGATCAGGTAACCCTACTTATACATACACTTACGCTCTGTACCTTGCAGAGGTTGATGTAGAAACAGCTACAGGTAAGACAGAATGTACAGGTATGACATGCGTTTACTGGATCGGTAAGCCAGGAAACATTCAGGCTGTTGAAGGACAGATCTTCGGCGGAATGTCACACGCAATCGGTTTCGCTCTCAGCGAAAACTACGAAGATCTCAAGAAGCACAACAACATGTTCGGCGCAGGCGTTCCTTACATCAAGGATATTCCTGACAACTTCGTTGCTATCGACGTTGGCGGACACGACCCTAGAGGACCTTTCGGTTCATCGGGAGCTTCAGAAGCATTCCAGTCATCAGACCATATGGCAGTAATCAACGCTATCAACAATGCAGTAGGCGTAAGAATTTACGAAATCCCTGCTACACCAGCTAAGGTTAAAGCCGGTATCGATGCACTTGCCAAGGGCGAACCTAACCCTAACAAGCCTGAACCTTACTTCTTAGGCTCAGACCTTCACGATGCGCTTGACGACATCAGAAACAACCCTCTGGATCCGTCAAAACCTGAAGAGCTTGAATTCAACTCATTAGGTGAAGAAGGCATCAAGTGGAAGGACGAACACTTCAAATAGTATTATCTGAGACATTATCCGGATATTACACAAAGCATTTTACGAGGACACTATAGATTTTCTATAGTGTCCTGTGTTATATTATTAATAGTATCAATCAGGTTAGCGCCTGTATATTCAAGGAGAGCATATGCAGAACTATTACGATCAGTTTGACGCGTGTAGAGAACACGATATTCCCATGTGCGCAGATGCCTGCCCTTTCAAAATAGATATTTTGGACCTGCAGGAGAGAATTACAAAAAAACGCTTCAATGCGGCATATAAGTCGATTCGCGACAAGGTGGCTTTTCCGGCAATTGTATGCGAGATATGTCCTGCATACTGTGAAAAAGCCTGCATACGCCAGATAATAGATACCCCGCTACAGATAAGGCGCCTCGAAAAATCCGTTATAGAGCTTGCTTCCCGCAAGAGTCCCAACAGATACAATCTGCCTGCAAAACACAAAAAAATAGCAGTAATAGGCGCAGGGCTTTCGGGTATGGGCTTTGCTTTTCGTATGGCCTCCAAAAAATACGATGTGACCATATTTGAAAAGGCGGACAGAATAGGCGGCAGTCTTTCAGAGCTTCTTCCTGAAGAAACATATATGGCAGAGTTTGATCTGCAGTTTACATACGAAAACTACAATCTGAAGCTTAATTCAGAGATTAACGATATATCCCCTCTGTGCATTACAGAGGATAATGCCGACGGATTTGATGTAATATATGTGGCAACCGGCAAAGGCGGCAACTCATTTAATGTACCGTTTCCGGACGCAGACGCAGAGGACACTCGCGGCTGTATGTCCATAGGCGACACAGCCATCTACATAGGCGGACAGCTTTGCGGCAAAGACCCTGTACAGGCTCTATCCGACGGACTTGAAATCTCAAATTCGGCAGAGGTATTTTTAAAGATAAAAAAACTGGAATATCCTCAGGCTACGGAGCCTACAAAATGCGTAGCCAACGAGGATAAGCTGAGCCTGATGCCCGCTGTATCATCGGAAGAAGAAATTCTAAGTGAGGAACAGTGTATAGCAGAGGCAGAGCGCTGCATCAAATGTCAGTGCGACTCCTGCGCAACCTATTGCGACCTTATAGGGTATTTTGACAAATGGCCTGCCAAGATGCGCGACGAGGTACTGCTCTCCTGCAAGCCCGCAGGCTCCCTGGTACACAAGGCTCCCGCAAGGAAATACATAGCGGTATGCACCGAATGTCATATGATGACGGATACCTGTCCGGAGCATATTGACCTTTGCGGTATGATCAAACTGGCTCGTCACAAAATGCACGATGCAGACAAGGTTCCTGCCGCATACAAGCAGTATTTCCTGCGCGATATGGAATTTGCAAACGGCGAATATGCCGCATTAACCAAAACGGCTCCCGGAAGCAGCTCCTGCAAATATGCTTTTTTCCCGGGCTGCAGCCTGGGAGCGCTTAATCCGGACTATGTACTAAAGCCTTATCGCTGGCTCCTTGACAAGTATTCCGATCCGGGACTTCTGCTGCGCTGCTGCAATGTGCCGGTTGACTGGGCTGGAAACAGTGAAATTCACGACAGGGAAACGGCCCTGCTCAAACAGGAATGGGAGGCCTTAGGCAAACCAACCCTTATAACTGCGTGTATGTCCTGCAGCAGACATCTTAACGAATATCTGCCTGAAATAGAGACAGTATCGCTTTATGAGATTATGGCTAAGGATTTCGACAAAGCGGCAGCTGCTACAGACACCGAATATGCAGTATTTGACCCTTGCTCTGCAAGAGATAAATCTGCTGTGCAGGAGGCTGTCAGAGCTCTTGCAGACAAAGCGGGAATATCCGCATCAGAGCTTCCAAAAGGCGATAAGCACGGCTGCTGCGGTTTTGGCGGTCAGGGCAGTATGGTACTTCCCGAATTTACCGACTATGTAGCGCAAAAGCGCAGTGAGCTTTCAGACAGACCTTATCTTGTCTACTGTTCAAACTGCCGGGATATATTCAAAGACAGCGGCAAGCCTGCAGTTCACATACTGGATATCCTTTTTGACATAGACCCTGAAAACACTATGGCTTCACCTGATGTTACACAGAGGAGAACAAACCGTACAGAGCTTAAAGAAAAGCTTCTTAAAGAAATATGGGGAGAAGAAATGAATTCAAAACCTGAAAAACAAGCTTACAATTTAATAATGGCTGACGAGGTTGCAGCTAAGGTAAACAAACTCAAAATTCTTGAGGAAGATATATGCGCAGTCATCGCCCACGCCGAAAAAACAGGCAGAAGAACAGTAAGCCCTGACACCGGACATTACAAGGCCTATTACGAAATAGGGGCAATCACTGTATGGGTTGAATATACAGACGGCAAAGAAACAGCCGACCGTATAATTCACAACGTTTATTCTCACAGAATGCAGATACAACTGGAGGCGGTATTCAATGGAAGAAAAATTGATATGTGATAAATGCAATGTAGAAATGCAGCTTATAGAGGTGCAGTTCAAATACCTGAGCAGAAGCTTCAGATACAAGGTTCCCCGCTGTCCGCAGTGCGGTCAGGTGTCGCTTCCCGAGGAGCTTGTAAACGGCAGAATGAGCGAAGTTGAAGCGATGATAGAAGAAAAATAGTTTTAAGGCTATACACAGATTTTACCGGTATAGCCTTTTTCTATGCTTAGAATATGTTAGAATATACAGACAAATATAATATAAGGAGAAGGACAAATGAAAAAATCTACAAAGCGTATGTTAAGTATTTTCGTATCACTTTGTGTAGCGCTTGCTATGGTGGCTCCTGCCGCTGTATTTGCAGATGCGCAGGCAGCAGCCCCCGCAGACCAGAATACTGCCGAAGCTCCTAAGGACGAAATTCCTGTAGCAGAAGACATCACAGTATTTTACACAAATGACGTTCATACTTACATTGACAAAGGCTCCAAGGCTTTTGACTATGCAAAACTTGCAGCACTGAAAAAAGGCTACAACCCTACAAACGTGCTTGTACTTGATGCAGGCGATCACATTCAAGGCACTGCCTATGGTTCAATGGATAACGGCAAAACCATAGTAAACCTTATGGACGCTGTAGGCTATGACGCAGCAACCTTAGGCAACCACGAATTTGACTACGGTATGCTTCGTGCGCTCAACGTTGCACAGAACAGCAAAACTCCATACCTTTCATGCAACTTCTATAACGAAAAGAACGGCAAGAGAGGCAGCAATGTTCTTGACAGCTACAAAATCTTCGAAAAGAACGGCAAGAAAATAGCTGTAATAGGTATCACAACACCTGAGTCATTTACAAAATCAACTCCGGCATATTTCCAGAACGAAAAAGGCGAATACATTTACGGAATAGCAGGCGGAACTGACGGCAGCGAGCTGTATGCTGATGTTCAGAAAGCAATAAATGCCGCTAAAAAGGAAAATCCTGACTATATCATCGCTTTAGGGCACCTCGGAGATGACCCGTCATCATCACCTTGGACTTCGGAAGAAACAATTGCCAATGTTTCAGGACTTGATGCGTTTATCGACGGTCATTCCCACAGCACTGTTCCGTCAAAGGAAGTAAAGGGCAAGGACGGCAAAACAGTTATACTTACCCAGACAGGCTCATATTTTGATGCCATAGGTAAAATAACTATAGCCAAGAATGGTAAAATCACATCGGAACTTTTAACTGACGGCAGCAAAATTGAACAGGACGAAACAGTAAAGGCAATACAGGACAAATGGATTGCTGATGTAGATACCAAGCTGGGCGAGGTTATCGGCGACACTACAATCAGCTTTGACAACTACCTCAATGAGGACCGTCTTGTTCGTAAGCAAGAAACCAACACAGGCGACTTTGCAGCAGACGCGCTTTATTACCTGTTTGAAGATCTTGACTACGATGTAGACGTTGCTGTTATGAACGGCGGCGGCGTAAGAAACAAAGCCATTACAGGAAATCTCACCTACAAATCCTGTAAAGATATACATACCTTCGGAAACGTTGCCTGCCTTATCAAAGTTACAGGCAGGCAGCTTCTGGACGCTCTTGAATGGGGCGCAAAAGACTACCCTAACGAATGCGGCGGCTTCCTGCAGGTTTCAGGAATTACCTACAGAATAGACCCTACTGTAGAGTCAACAGTTCTAAAAGACGACAAAGGCGTATGGACAGGCAGCCCTACAGGCGCATACAGGGTTTACGATGTAAAGGTTCTCAACAGGAAAACCAAGAAATATGAAGCTCTCAAGCTGGACAAAAGCTACAACCTTGCAGGCTACAACTTCACATTAAGAAATCTTGGCGACGGCTTTGCAATGTTCACAGGCGCAGAAAACATTATAGACTATGTGTCACAGGACTATATGGTTCTTGCAAACTATATCAAATCATTCCCTAAGAACAAAAACACCAAGCTTCCTACAATCACTGCCAAGAACTCACCTTATGCGGATATAAACGGGGAAGGCAGAATTCTCATAATCCCTAACGGACAGCAGGTTAAGGAAACGGCAAAGGATATCAAGGTTACTGCTTCAAGCAAAAAACAGACTAAGAGCATCAAGGTTACTGCCAAAGTATCAAAGGGCAAAGATGCTGTTGCAGATATCAGAGATATGGGTTACAAGGTAAGCTACAAGTATTATCAGTCAACCAAGAAATCTTCCGGCTATACTTTGAAGAAAACTACGGCAAACAGCACCTACAAGGCAACTGGCCTTAAGAAAGGCAAAACCTATTACTACAAGGTAAGAGTTGTTGTAACTGACAGCAATAACAACCTGATTGCGCAGAGTCCTTACAGCAAGGTAACCTACAAAAAGTTTAAATAGCGACATTACAAAACACAGCCATTGCATATGCTTTG
>CAKQOW010000072.1 GCA_934256595.1 uncultured Clostridia bacterium | reverse complement strand
GAGTGCGCCTTTACTTTTTTACGGAGATAAATATAATAGACTTATGATATATCAACTTGTGAGTCTGTTGTTTGCGAAATAATGAATTTAAAAAGCTTAATCGTAGAAATTTTGAAATTACGCAGTTGCAGATGATTTGCAACTTGTTTAGATGAAATGGTGAAAGACAATGGGAAATATTATAGAATACAAAGGCTATTATGCAAAGGTCGAATTTGATGCGGAGTCTGAAACCTTTAGAGGGAAAATCGAAAGAATTAACGATTATATTGATTTTGAGACAAAGAACCCTTCGGATATCGAAAAAGAATTTCATATGGCGGGAGATGATTATCTGGAGTTTTGCAGAGAAGCAGGAAAAGAACCGGAGAAAGGATATAAATAAGCATTTTATATTTGAATTTCTTCGGGTACTTTGCAAAGAATAATATAGGAAACATTAAAGACTCTGTTATACCGCAGAGCCTTTTGTTTTAGCGGTGCAGGATTAAGAGGATTGAGCTCGCTAGGCTTTTCTAAGCTCTGCTACAAGTGCGGCAACATCTTCTTCACTGCAGAGTCCGCTGCGTTTGTCTTCGTCTGTCATTTCGTTTTGAAGAACCTGCATTGCATAAATTGCAGAATTAACTATGCGAACGGAATTGCTGTCGGCAATGAATGTAATGCTGTCCCCGCTTGTTACGCCTAATATTTCTCTGATATCTTTTGGGATTGTGACCTGACCGTCTGCCATAACCTTAGAAGAATAAGTAACAGTATTTTTATCTGACATAATTTCACCTTGCCTTGTATGTAAAATAGGGAAAACTCTAAGATTATTATATACTTAGCCGGAAAAATATCAATAGTATAAAGCTTATATTTACAGATGATATGGATATAATATGGATAAACCAGTCTTTGTATTAACATAAAAAACGATACAAAATGTTTCGAAAATCAATAAAGTTGACAAAAAATACAGAGGTGATATAATTATAAAGCGAAAAGTGTATTTTGTAATATGCGGGGAAGGAGAATTCAGACATTTAATCTGAAACAACGAAATGAAAGACATTGTAAGAATACTTGAGATTGAACTGAACAATTTTAAAAATGTTAAACACGGGACTATACAGATGCCGTCAGAGCAGGAAGAAAAATATTTTAAATATTCTTCAGATATAGTGGGAATATACGGACAAAACGGGTCCGGTAAAACGGCGGTTATACAGGCAATGGCTTTTATACAGAAATTGCTTATGGGAGAAAATCTTCCTGCGAATTTTGCAGATTATATTAACAAGCAGGAAAATGAATGCAGCATAAGGATAAAGTTTTCAATTGAAAGCGCCGGTAAAAAGGCAGTTTGTGAATATGCAATAAAAATCGAAAAAGAGGATTTTAATATAAAAGAGGAAATTCTTTCGGCGGCGATATGGAATGGCGAGAAATTTTCCAAAAAGAAAAATATGCTGAAATACAACCGGTATGATGAGAAGCACGAAATTACACCAATATTGAGGTATGACAGTTTAATTAAAGAAAACAGAGAGAATAAGGTAAATCTTACAGTTGCCAAACGAATTTCCGAAAAGGATAAATGTTCATTTCTGTTTGGAAATGAAGGCAGGAAAATTTTCATTGAAGGGACTGCCAATGAAGAATACAGCTTTATAATTAAAAGCCTTGCAGAATATGTAAAAATGAGTCTGTTTGTGGTGGAGTCAGGACACAGCGCAGCAATAAGTATGTCACTGTTTGTTCCTTTCTCTTTTAGGGTAGAGTATGATAAAGGAACTGCAAAAGGAGAGATGCCGATAAGAATTGACAAGCCGTCTGTTATATCTGAATTTGAATATGAACTGGCAGAGCGCTTTATTGCAGAAATGAATATTGTGCTGTGTACACTGGTTCCTGAGCTGTCAATTCAGATGAAAAACCACGGAAAACAGCTTCTTGAAAATGGGGAGGACGGGTATCGTATTGAACTGCTGTCAAAAAGAGGCGATGTAACAATTCCTCTTGCGTATGAGTCTGAGGGAATTATAAAAATAGTATCGGTGCTTAATGTGCTTATGCGTGTTTACAGCAATCCGGGAGTATGCTTTTTTATAGATGAATTTGATTCGGGAATTTTCGAATTTCTGTTGGGAGAATTGCTGACGGTTCTTGAAAAAGGTGCAAAAGGCCAGTTTGTTTTTACCTCTCATAATTTAAGAGCGCTAGAAATGATCAGCAAAAACAGTCTTGTATTTTCAACAACAAATCCACACAATCGGTATATCAGGCTGCAGAATGTTAAAACAAACAATAATCTGCGAGATATGTATCTGAGAACAATTAATCTGGGCGGACAGGAAGAAGAAGTATATGCAATGACTGATACTGTTGAGATAGGCAGAGCTTTCAGGCGTGCAGGAAGGATTGAAAAATATGGGGAAGAAGACTAAAAAGGTTATTATGTTTATAGTGGAAGGTCCGACTGATGAAGACACATTAAGTCCTGTTATTAAGCGGTTGTTCCAAAACAATGATATAAGATTTCATATTGTACATGGTGATATAACGACAGATTTCAATGTGAATGAAAGAGAGATAATAAAAGAACGGAAACAATGTAAGCTCATATTTTTATACTGAAGATATGAGGGGAAGCACTGTTAATGTTATTGACAACAGCGGAAATACTGTATTATCATACTGGTATGATGACTTCGGACAGGTAAGTGAATACAGGGAATCAGGAAACAGCCTGATTAATGAAGTTCAGTATACCGGAGCAATATATGATGAGCTTACAGGTCTTTTATATCTGAATGCCAGATTCTATGATCCTGCAACAGGCAGATTCATAAGTCAGGATACATACAGAGGAGAAAGAGATGATACAGGAACATGGCATCTGTATGCATACTGTGCAAATGACCCTGTGAACTATGTTGACCCTAGTGGGCACGTAGCGGTTAGAGTGATATCTGCGGCAGCAGCGGGGACAGCCTTTGGCTCTATAGGATATTTAGTTACAAAGCAGTTTAATTTGACCAAAAAGCAGCGAATAAAAGCCGTTGCAGTTTTTACAGCAGTTGGAGCTGCAGCAGGAGCTATATTTGGGCCAAAAGTAGTTATAAATGTTATTCCAAAAGTAAAAGCTTGGGTAAAAGAAGCAAAGAGAACTACCAAGGTTATTAAACCAAAGGGTGAATCCTATGGAAGAATTGTAATCTTGAATAAATTTAGAATAATGTTACATGCACCGCATTTAAAGAATCCTGCAAATCCACATAAATATATGCATATTCAAATTGAACTGTTTTCACACAAGTGGCGAATCCCATTAGGAAAGAAGGTGAAAAAGTAATGCTTGGAATTGGTATAAATAAAAAAAAAGGCAATATTTATGTTGAAATGTTTAATGAAAAACATACTCAGAAAGAAAAAATGTTGTATATGTTTTATGAAACAATGATTTCTATAGGATTTAGCAAATATCAAATAGAAATAGATGGGTTTCCGGGAGATTTGGACAAGGTTTTGGGAGAACTTTCTTCAGAGAATAAGCAGATTTTTGAAGAAGAAAAAGGATTCATTCTCAGGAAGTTACCTGTTTTAAAGTTTTCCAGTGAAAGTGATGAGGATTTTAAGCGAGTAATAAATCATCTGGAGCGTTTTAATACAGGAGAAATCAGAATTTTATTTATAAATTCCAGTAATACGGAAGAATGCAGACTGTGCCTTTCTGAAGATACGGAGTTCGTGGAAATTTATTGCAATTCAAAAGAAACAAAGGAATATCTGTTTGATAAGATTTTTCTTATAATTAAAGACATGTTATTCTAAGCAAAGCTACAATTTCTAGAAAGGCAGTGGAAAGAAGGCTGGAACAAATAAGAGATTTCTTAAAAGAACTGAATGCAGTTATGCCATAGGAGGAATATTATGCTGGATAAAAACGAACTACACGATATGCTGCTGGAAATGCAGGACTATATATTTAGTAAGGAAATGCGAGAGATATGCAATGAATTAAACAGTGAAAAGGAAACTATGCGACAGGAATACTATAAAAATGTGTCAGCAGCAAGAGGCATATATACCCCGGTGCCGGTTATAGTTATGTTGACTAATGATAAACTGGGAAGAAGAGTCAAGAAAAAGGAAACTGTTCTTAAAGAGGGTGACTGCTTCTATTTTGATGATACAGGGATTAGAATTGCAGAATGGTATGGCTGTGACAGGAAATATCCTTTATCAACGGAATATACTTTCAGAAATAATGATGAAGAATTCTTTTTCAGAAAGAATCCTACAGGATCGACAAGTTATTTGGGGAAAATATGGAGAGAAAAAGACTGCAGTATATCTGTTTTTGCCCAGCCTAGGGATGGCTACAGACCTTTTCCAAATGCAAAAAAAATGATGCATTTTATTTAGATATTGAGATTCGAAAATTTAAAGATAATCTGTTATCTGAATGTGAATGTAATTTCGGCGATCTTTTTAAACGAGATGAACCTAAACTTGAGAAATATGGGTTTACATATAATGAGGATGGGGAGATTGCTGCATATTATCTCAAAGATGAACCAGAGTACAGCTATGATATAGCTGACAGGTACAGAGAATGGATTAAGTCTCGCGGCGGATTAAAAGAAGTAATGTATTTCTAATTTAATATATGGATAGCTTTTTAGAGAGCTTGCAGTATTGGCGGAGATATACGCCCGTATTGCAGGCTCTTTTTATGTGTTACAGTAGCCTGATATGCGGGTTAGGCTGCGGGTATTAAATTTCTTAATATAGGTAGGGGGATTAAAAAATTTCAAAAAAGCTGTAATTTATGAAACTATCAGGGGTATAAATCCGTCTAAGGTATAAGTGTATTAAGAATAAGAATAGGGTTATGAGATTGACTAAAATATGGTTCTATGCAATTATAGAAATAAAGTTAAGGCAGCATATAAGCAATACCAAAGGGAAGTGACTATGACAAAACATATCAATGACAGGATTGCGGAGCATTACAGTGATATTTTCAGCTTTGTGATTTCAAGGGTGGACAACCTGTACATAGCAGAGGAAATAACTCAGAATGTAATGGAAAAAGCAATACGAAAAAACAGCTTTCTTCGCAAAAAAGAAAGCCTCAAAAGCTGGATGATGACTATAGCCGCCAATGCGGTTAATGATTATTACAGGGAAGTAAAAAGAATAAATGCGGCGCTTCTAAAGGAAGATGAGGTGTTTGATGCTTCCGGTGAAGAAATTGAAAATATTGAGGATATCAAAAAAGACATACTTAATATGATTGTCAGCAGGGAAGCGGAGCGCAATATAATAGAGGCACTGGAAAGTCTTGAATACAAATACAGAAGCGTTATAAATCTTAATGCAGTCTGTGGTTTTGACTTTGTTGAAATTTCCAGGATACTTAATGTTAATGTCAATACGGTAAAGACAAGATACTATAGAGGACTCAAAAAACTGAAAGCAGCATATATGAAACTTGATGAGGGAGGTGGTTCAGATGAAAGCAAACAGCTTAGATAAAAATCCGAGATATGACTCCTTTGAACAGATGCTCCAAAGCTGCAAAGAAGAATACTGCAGACAGAAATATGACGCTGAGTCAGTGGAAAAAGTGATAATTGACAACATCATTTTAAAGAGAAAGAAATCAAGAACTAAAAGGCTGATAAGCATAATGGTGGCAGTTGCACTGGTACTTTCATCAAGCATAGTAATATCCAAATCATTTTTATCAGATACAGGCTATGCAAACTATATTGCCAAAAAAATTATATATTATATTTCTCCTGTTGATACGACTATAGAACGCTTTTCAGACGGAAGCACTGCGACAGAGATACATATAGACAGTGAACAGGATTTATCAGAGCTTAATAAACTGGCTGATATAAATTATGAATTTGGGTATATTCCTGAGGGATATATGTTTAAGAGCTGCGAGGCGTCTGTTTCAGATAGAACAGAACTTATAGGGTATGTGTATGCAAAAGGGGATTTTCACTTGCATATTTCAATTCAAAAATCTGATTATAGTGGCAGTATGACACTTGTCGGAGAGTATGTTAGAACTCTTGAGAATGGTGCAGAACTTGTTTGTGGAAAGCTAGATGATGAGAACTATACGGCCTCTCTTATTGATGTAGAGGGCAAGGTATATAATATTATCGGCAACTGCGACAAAGACGAAGTGATAAAGGTTGCAGAAAACATTATTATCAGGTAGGAGAAACGGTTATCTTGTATATAGCAGGTGAATACAGGGAGGAAAGATATGTTTGATATGGCAGAGAGGATAAAGCAATACTATGCAGGTTACAGACAGGTTATTAAAAAAGCTCCGAGAAACAAAACATATCTGATATGCTTCTTTATAATCCTCGCAGTATTTATGGAACTGCCTGATGCTGCATTTAACTCTACAGGCAGTAAATATATATACATTGTGTTCTTAATAATAACACTTGCGGTTACAGGTATATTTGATTTCAGATATGTAAAAAAAGAGGCGGAAGATAAGCTGACAGAAAAAGAACTCAAATACTATTATGTGTGTAACGCCGTTATCGGAGCATTCGGCGTTATTATACTTTGCTTTCTGAAATTTGTATTGCTCAAACAAGCCTGTTAGCAGGGAAATGCAGACAATTTAATCAATAATATAAAGAGCCTTAAGCGGCGGCGGAAATATACGTTGCTGTCACAGGCTCTTTTTATTGCTGTGCTAAAAAATAATAACAGGGTGAAACTATTCTGATGTTTTTGCATCTAATTCAAGAGGGATAATTTCATGCGGACTGCATTTAGTCGGAGATTTTGTGTATTACATACTTGATGACAACAGCAGGCCGCTGATACAATAAACAGAGCAGATATAACTTTTAAGAATAGTATCGAGGAACAAATGACAAAACCTATAAACGACAGAATAGCAGAACTATATAAAGACGTTTTTTACTTTGCTTTATCCAGAATAGACAATTACAGAGATGCAGAGGACATTGCGCAGATGGTAATGGAAAAAGCTCTGAAAAAAACATATATGCTCAGAAACGAAGATAAACTCAAATCGTGGGTTATGAAAATAACCTCAAATGAAATCAATATGTATTTCAGAAAGGTGAAGAAAATCAACTCAATCCTGTTTAACATAGAGGAAGTATTTGACGGTAATCAGGATATTGATATGGGCATAGCCGGTCTTGAAAAAGACGTTTTGCAGCATATAACCGGCAAGACGGACGAAATGAACATATGCAGAGCGCTGGAGAGTATAGACGACAAATATCAGATAGTGCTGCAGCTTCATCTTGTCTGTGAATTTGATTTTGCTAAAACTGCAGAAATTCTCAATATTAATATAAACAGCGTGAAAACCAGATATTACAGAGGCCTTAGAGTTCTCAAAAAAGAGTTTCTCAAGCTGGAGAACGGAGGTGCAGAGTATGGAGCAAATGACTAGAGCTGAAATACACAGCGAGCTTTGCCGCAAAATGCAGAGAGCAAAAGATACATATTGCCGCAATACCTGTACCGCACCGGAGATTAATATAGACAGGCTGGTTAAATACAAGAGAAAACAGACTGTTAAAAAGGTCAGCAGGATTGCTGCAGTATTCCTTGTATTTATTATCACAAGCGTATTCTTTGCGCAGGAATTCTTTTCGGATAACGGCTACGGTAAATACATAGTTCAGAAAAGCGTGTCCTCAATGTCGCCGCTTGATATAACTACAGAGAGGCTTGGTAATGGGGATCCTTTAAGTGTTGTATACATTGATGATGAAGTGCAGCTTGATAAATTTAATGAATTTATGGGCAGAGAACTGGTGCTTGGATATATGCTGGAGGAGTATAAGTTTAAATGCTGCACTGGGCATAAAGCAAACAATTTTTTCACAGTGTTGTATCAGTATGAGACAGGGGACTTGTATATGGATATAGATGTTGAAGATATTGATTATAATAATGGAAAGGTGCATATAAGGGGCGAGCTTGTAAAGACACTGGATAATGGTGATAAGATTTATGGGGAAAAATTAGATAAGGATACATATGTAG
>CAKQOW010000071.1 GCA_934256595.1 uncultured Clostridia bacterium | reverse complement strand
ATGTCATCAGGCAGGTATGTGAGCATATCGTAATTTATACGAGTGTTCAGATAGCCGAATATACAAGGAATAAGAAGTACTAAACTTAATATAGCTATAAGTTTTTTATGTTTTACCACTTTCTCTGCAAACACTTTCATATAATACCATTCCTCCTTTTCACAATGGCAATTATATTCCTGTTAAAACACAGATAAAATAGATAAACAAATCGGCGTGTATTATTTTTTGACACGCGTCTTATTCTGTATAAAGTGTCGCACTATTTTGAAGCTTAACTGCCGGTACAATAAAAAAGAACAGTTTAACGACTTGTTCAGGTCTTTATTCTCAATATCCTTGTTCGTATTTTATCTTTATTATCCTGCAAACCTGTCGATTGCCTCATCTATATTTCCGTCCAGTAGTATAACTATCTTGTCAAATTTTCTGACAAGGTTATCGTTCATATCGTTGTCAAGCCATTCCATAGTCACGCTGAGCAATATGAACACAAACACATCGGTTATAAATTTCCTGTTCTCCTCCGATATCTTTCTGTTCTCTGCTTTTTCATCAACAATTCCCGCAATCACAGGGCGCAGTCCGTCCTCAAGGAACTTCTTCACAAAATATCTGTCCGCCGATTTATATGCGTGGATTATGAAATTTTCATTTGTAACTGCAAAATCAAACAGTCTTATCAGCACTGCCCTGATGTCCCTGCATCTGCTGCCCGAAACAAGCCTTGCCGCCTCTTTTTCGATAGTCCACTCCAGAAGCTTATATATGTCGTGAAAATGATAATAAAAGGTCTGTCTGTTAAGATGACATTCATCTGTAATATCTCTGACCGTTATATTTTCAAGCGTCTTTGTTACCATCTGATGTTTAAGCGCTCTGCTCAGTTCATTCTTTGTCGTATCCGCCATTTCAAACCTCCCTCTGACATCTAAATTATATTTCCCTTCGGGCAGTTAGTGTATATATATAAAAAGACCGATGTCATAAATTTTGACATCAGCCCGTATCTGTAAAAACATTATTACTGTTTCCTGCTATTTTGTAAATCTGTCAAGCACCATATCAAGATTACCGTCAAGCAGTGTCATCAGTTTGTCAGCCTTGCCGGACAGATTGTCCTCCATGCCTGTCTCAAGCCACTGGAATGTAATACCGAGAACAACCGTTACACACACGTCAATAACAAAATCTCTGTCCTCATCCGAAATGCTCTTGCCCTCTGCCTTCCTGGTTATAATCTGAGTCACGATAGGTCTTATCCAGCTCTTGAGGAAATTATCCAGCAGCGATTTGTCTGTGGATTTGTATGCATTGAGTATAAGTTTTTCGTTATCCTGAACATAATTAAAGGTCTTTTCGAGGATTGTCCTGATATCATAATCCATGTAGTCGGCCTTCAGAATCTTATTGGTCTCATCTACAAATATCCATTCCATAAGCCCATATATATCGCTGAAATGGTAATAAAAAGTCTGTCTGTTAAGTCCGCAGTCATCTGTAAGATCTTTAATTGTTATGTTTTTTACAGTTGTCTTAGACAGTCTGTTCTTTAGTGCTTCTGCCAAAGCTCTTTTGGTAAGATCGCTCATTTTTATTTCCTTTGCTCAGTATTAATTGGTTCCTTATGCTTGTATTCATTTATATTATGCTTTAAGACCGGTTCATAGTAAAGTGAACCATATTGTCTGTAAAGATTTTTGTATTCATCTTCTCTTTTCTTTTTAACATGGTTGTCAAGATCCTGCCCCGAAGCACGCTGTCTCATATGAAGCGCTATATTGTCACAGTGGTCCGAAATTCTCTCGATGTTGGTAAGCATCTCAACAAAGGAAACGCCTCTTTCTACGGTACATTCGCCTTTTCTCAGTCTTTCGATGTGATTGTCCTTGAGAAGCTCAACCAGATCGTCTATAACATCCTCCATAGGAGCAACATTAAACGCCATATTCTCATCATCATTACTGTAGGATTCTATAGTCATCTCCAGTATGTTGTCTATTGCGGCATTGATATGTTTCAGTTCACTGAAACCCTCAATGGAGAATTTGATCTTTGAGTCTGTTTTGATTTCGGCAAGCTCCGCAAGATTGACGCAGTGGTCGCCTATTCTCTCCCAGTCGGTTACCGTTCTCATCATCTCGTTTGCAAGTTTGTTGTTCTCCTCCGAAAGACTTTTTTCCGTTATTTTGAGTATATATTCGCCAAGCACCGTTTCACTCTTGTCCAGGAATTTCTCGTTCTCTTTAAGCTGTTCAAATTTGTTGTCATCGAATTTCTCAAGAAGCTCATATGCAAGGGAGAAGTTTTCTCTTGCTGTTTCACCCATTGAAGTTATAACCTTTTTGCACTGCTGCAGTGCAACGCTAGGTGTATTTAAAAATCTTTCGTCGAGAAGCGCCAGCTCCTCGTCCATTTTGCTGTTTCCCTTGTCCTTGACGATTTTTTTGGAAAAAGCTATAAGGACATTGCATAGCGGCAGCATTACCAGACAGGTCGCAAGGTTAAACAGTGTGTGGAAGTCAGCTATATTACCTCTGCTCATAGTGTCGTCCCATATGCCAAACCCTATAATCCACTGATAAAGATATATAACTCCGAGGAACAGTATTGCTCCGCAGCAGCACATTGTAATATCCGTGCATACTGCTCTCTTGGCGTTTTTGTTGGTGCCTATGCTGGCAAGAAGCACTGTGGCGCATTTGCCTATATTCGCTCCGATTACCATAGGCGCAGCCATTGCAAAGGTGATAACTCCCGTTGAAGCCGTAGCCTGAAGCACGCCTACCGATGCCGATGAGCTCTGAAGCAGTATTGTAACTGCGGCCCCCGTCAGCACGCCCAGTACGGGATTTTCAAACACTGTGAATATATCTCTGAATTCCTCCGACTCTGTAAGCGGCGCAAAGGCTGATTCCATCATACTCATACCGCAGAATAAAATACCAAGCCCTATAACTATGCCCGCTCTGTCTTTTATCTTCTGTTTTTTGGCCAGAAGCAATACAAAAGCACCGATAACTATACATATCGGAGCAAATGAAGCCGGTTTGAGCATTGTAAGCAATACATTATCCGAGCTTATATCTCCGAGTCTTAGTATCTGTGCTGTCACTGTTGTACCTATATTAGCCCCCATAATTACAGGAACCGCCTGAATGAGGTTCATAATGCCTGCATTAAGAAAGCCTATTACCATAATAATTGTAGCTGATGAACTCTGAATAACAGCCGTAACTCCCGCTCCCAGCGCAACACCCTTGGCCTTGTTGTTTGTAAGGCGCTCAAGTATCTGCTCCATTCTGGCGCCTGCGCATCTCTCAAGAGAATTGCCCATTAATTTCATTCCGTAAAGAAATAGTCCGATGCCGCCAAGCATCATTAGTATAGATTCTAAAGTCACTGCTGCTTCCTCCAAAATTCGGGTTAAAAGTCCATTACATATATTCTACCGCTACAGAAAAATTTTGCAATAGTTAATTGAATTTTTGCTGTATTTTTACCGTTTAGTGTCTTTCCAGACCTTGTTGAACAAAACTCCAAGACATTGTACCCAAGCTATGAAATAGAACCAGAACAGCAGCGCCACGATAGATGCAAGGGAGCCGTAAAGAATATTGTAGTTACCTGCCGATAAAGCGTAATTAGTATATTGGGAATATATCAGAGTTACAATCAGCATGCCTGCCGAGGCGAATATGCTTCCCGGAAGCACCTCTCTTATCCTTCCTCTCTCTGTAGGAATTATATAATAGTTGAGGGTAACCATAAGGAAGTACAGTGCAAATGCAAATACCCATCTGAGTCCCATCCACACATTATCAACCTCATATTTCACATTGAGCATAACCTCAAGTCCGCTTAGAACCACATACAGTATTTTTTCACCGAATACTATAACGATAAGCGCAAATGCAAGCGAAAAAATTGTAATCAGAATAGTGACTATAGATCTGAATCTCTCCTGAAAATATCCCTTGCCTGTGGAACGTCCCGCAGTAAGCGTGTAGTTTGTAATTCTTGTCATTGCAAACTGAGCCCTAGAGGACGACCATAATACAGTTCCTATCAGAACGATATTGGTTGTAACACTGCCCGAGCCCTCAAGCCATTCGCTTACACTGTCGCCTATAACTCCGCCTGCATACTGCTTTAAAAGCTCCTCTATCAGTTCCGTTGATATGGAAAACACATCGAGAAGCTGCGAAAATACTATGATAAGCGGCACGATGGAAAGCAGATAGAAGAATGCCATCTGCGCTGCAAAGCCCTGATAATATGGATCCTGAAATCGCTGTATTCCCAGCAGGATCATTTGTCCGAATCTGCTCTTAACCATTTAATTCCTTTAGTTTCTCCCTCAGTAGAATAAGCGCCTTTGCCCTGTGGCTTATTCTGTTTTTTTCTTCTGCCGGAAGCTGCCCGAATGAAACCTCATAGCCCTCCGGTCTGAAAAGCGGGTCATAGCCAAAGCCGTTACTGCCTGACTCCTCAAACATAATATGACCCTCACATTCTCCTCTGCACACTATAGTTTTGCCGTCAGGGAAAATAAGGGTTATAACCGAAACAAACCTTGCGGTGCGTTTCTCCATAGTCACGTCCTTTAAAAGCTCCAGCAGTTTCCTGTTGTTTGCCTTATCATCTCCGTCAAGACCGGAAAATCTGGCAGAATAAACGCCCGGCGCTCCGTCAAGGACATCAACTGCAAGCCCTGAGTCATCTGCAACCGCCGGCATACCTGTCAGCTTCATTATCTCAAATGCCTTTTTGAAGGAGTTTTCCTCAAAGGTTGTCCCGTCCTCTACAATCTCAATATCCGGCACACCAGCCTCCTGTCTTGAAATTATATTGATGTCAAACTCCTTTGTGATTGCCTCTATCTCTGCTATTTTGTGTCTGTTCTGCGTTGCCGCAACTACTGTCATCATATTAATTCACCCTTATCCTATGATATTTCCGTACTACAAAATACAGGCACAGCTTGCATATAAGCTATGCCTGCATATGCTCTTGTCTTTGTATTACAGTCCGCAGGAGCCTACAGGAACCTGACAGTCTATTGCTTTGATTACCGCATTTGTTTTTTCTGCGTCAAACCAGCTGCACAGCTCGATAAATGTAACGCCGTCAGCAACAAGACCCTTAGCCGCTTCGCATGCGCCCTCAACGTCCCTGATAAATCTGATGTGAGTGTTTGCTGCAGGGTCCTTAAGTTCATATGCCGCAGTTTCTGCAAGACCTGCGTCTACTATGATAACTCCGTATTCTGAGAAGTCCTCTACCTTGTCAAGCTTTGCAGCTTCTGATTCCATATAGTCTGCCGCGCATGTTCTGATACCTGCCTCTGCAACCTTTGCAGTCATATCGGCATCGTATGCGCTGCAAAGATTGATAAGCTCATAGCCGTCAGCAGCAAGCTTCTTTACGAGAGCTTCTGTTTCTTCCATATCGTTTACACCGTAAACCATATTATAGTTGTTCCCTTTATCGCATAAAACATTATACTTGTCAGGGTGTAATCCTTCAAAATTTAAAATAAATGCAAACTTCATAACGTCCTCCTGTATTTAAATGTTTAATTTATATCTTGTCAATAGTATATTAATTATACCACAAATGGACTGGACTTGGCAATTTATATCAGCTAAAATGTATATATCAACTGATATGGAGAATGATATGAAGATAGTTATTTTAGACGCTTCCAATGCAAATCCCGGCGATTTGTCATGGGATATTATGAAGCAATACGGAGATGTTACAATATATGAGCACACGCCCGATGACGTATATGGCTGCATCAAAGATGCCGATGCTGTGTTTACGGACAACACATCGCTTTCCGGCGATTTAATGAGAGCCTGTCCTAATCTTAAATTTATAAGCAAGCTTGCAACAGGATATGACAATATAGATCTTGAAACAGCCTCACAGCTGGGCATTGCAGTCTATAATACACCCGGCTATTCCACAGAGGCAGTAGCCCAGCATACAATAGCGCTGCTGCTTGAAGCAGCCTGCCGCATCAGAGCGAAAAATGCGCTGGCAAAGCAGGGTCTCTGGGTCGCGGACGGCGTATTTTCCTATGATGATGCTCCCTCTATGCTTCTTGCAGGCAGAAGCCTTGGAATAATAGGCTGCGGCAATATAGGCAGTAAGGTAGGCGAAATAGCCTCTGCGCTGGGGATGAAGATAAATATATACAGCCGCGACAGAGAGGCTGCTGTTTCATCTGATGTAATTACGCTCCACTGCCCCGCCACAGCAGATAACTACCATATGATTAATGATGCGTTTATCTCACAGATGAAAGACGGCGCAATAATCGTAAATACAGCAAGAGGCTCCCTCATAGATGAGACTGCACTTGCCAATGCGCTCAAATCAGGTAAAATATCATATGCGGCACTTGATGTGCTGGAGCAGGAGCCTCCGGGCAAAACCAATCCGCTTCTGCACCTTGAGAACTGCTGCATCACGCCTCATGCGGCGTGGATACCTCCTGAAACAAGACAAAGAATTATAGATATTGCGGCGCAGAACATATCAGACTATATAAACGGAAAGGACACCAACAGGATAATATGAAAATAGTAATACTTGACGGATACAGTATAAACCCCGGCGATTTATCGTGGGACATACTCAAACAGTATGGCGAGGTTACGGTTCACAGCACCACAGCAGCCGGCGCAGAAATAGAGACCATAGGCGACGCCGATGGAATATTTGTCAGCAAAAATCATGTAACGGAAGAAGTTATGAAAGCCTGCCCTAATCTTAAATTCGTAGGTGAGCTTGCAACAGGCTATGACAATATAGATATTGAAGCGGCCAAAAGGCTTGGCGTAAGCGTATACTACACCCCTGCATATTCAACAGAGGCAGTTGCGCAGCATGCGATAGCGCTTATGCTTGAAATTTCAAATCACGTTGCGGTAAACAGCGAGCTTTCAAAGCAGGGACACTGGTTCTCAAAGGTCGGTTTCAGCTATGAATGGGCTCCTGTATCGCTGCTTGACGGCAAAAGCCTTGGAATAATAGGATATGGCAATATAGGTAAAAGAGTGGCTAAAATAGCGGAGGCGCTGGGTATGAAAATAAATATCTACAGCCGAGACAGAGAGGCTGCCGTAAAATCGGATATAGTTTCTCTCCACTGCCCTGCAACAGCAGAAAACCATCATATGGTTAACGATGAATTCATCTCGCAGATGAAAGACGGCGCAGTGATAATCAATACTGCAAGAGGCACTCTCATAGACGAGGATGCGCTTCTCAGAGCTCTCAATTCAGATAAAATCTATGCTGCAGGTCTTGATGTACTCGAAAAAGAACCGCCGGAAGATAACCCCCTTATCTCTCATCCGAGATGCTTCGTAACACCTCACGTTGCGTGGACTCCTAAGGAAACAAGGCAAAAGGTTATAGACACGGCTGCAAAAAACCTTTACAGCTATCTGAATAATCTTGATACTAACAGGCTTGCCTGAGTGCACTATGCCTATTACAGCGCAGGCTGAGTATTTTTCTTTACTCAGCCTGTGTGTTTTTATGTGATTTTTTCATCTGATACATATTTCGGTCGGCAATTTCCTTAACTCTGTCCACATTATCTCCCGCCTTAAAAAGTGCAGATCCAAAAGAAACATACGGCAGCTTATCAAGCAGCTTTCTTCTTTCATTCAGCTCATCTGTCAAAGCTTCATCGCATTTTTGTTTATCGGCGTTAACATTCAGAAGTACGCAGAACTCATCTCCTCCGATCCTGTAGCAGAGACCGTCATTTGAGTACGCTTTTTTAATACAGTCTGCCGTTTCCTTCAGGCATCTGTCTCCCGCCGTATGTCCGCAGTTATCATTTATCTGCTTAAAATCATCAATATCAAATACAATCAAAATCATATCGTGGTTTAATGATACAGTTTTGTTCAGATAGCTGTTCTGATTTAACAGTCCTGTGAGACCGTCCAGCTGCTGCCACATTATATTGCAGTATACGGAATAGACGATTGCCAGAAGCGATACACAAAACCAAGCTATATGAACCTGTGGAAAAGCCACCTGTATCATCGTACACAGCAGCAGAAATGCTACAATCAGAAAGACACAGTTTCTCCCTCTGTTCTGGTATTTCCCCGCAACCCTGACAGTTGAAACAAGCAGATAAATCGTACTTATATAATAGGCTGCAACATACAGTTCAAAGAAATTCCCTCTCATATAGCAATTATCCGCGTCAACACAGAATATTGCCCCAAACGGAACTGATACTGCCAGAAGAGCCATATATGCAAGCTGAGCAATAATCAGAAGTTTATTTGCCCTGTTTTCTTTAAGGGAAAATGACAGGCAGATCGGAACTGCCGGTGACAGGCCAAATCCGAGATAATTAGCCAATATGTGAATCCATCTGAACTCTGACGGAGCGCCGTTTACAATAACGGTCGTCATCTCCAGAAGTGAAATAACGATAATCAGAACAAAAGCGCCGGTAAGCCAGTATTTCTGTTTCAGGCTTAGCATTTCGTTGCATTTCGTAAGAACACACATTATTCCCAGTACAAATACATCTATAATTGTAATAATGTAAAAATAATAATCCATTTAAACGCTCTCTCCAAATCAGCGTATATACTATATCCTATAGCAAATAAAACGCAAATGCAACGTATTTTTTTACTTCTCATTTGCGTCTCAATTTTCGTTTCATTGTGAACTACTCCGACTTATAGAAGTCGGAGCTTCCTGCTTCAACCACTACTGCGTTGGCTGCGGTGTTACGCAAC
>CAKQOW010000070.1 GCA_934256595.1 uncultured Clostridia bacterium | reverse complement strand
GTTTGACCTACTAACGATTTGTTTCACAAATCGAGTTAGGTCATAAAAAAGCTGCCTTCTGTAAAGACGGCAGCCTTGGATTTTGCGAAGTCCTATTTATCTTCTTTTTCGCATTTCTGGTTAGCAACGCCACAGCTTGTCTTGCATGCTGACTGACATGAAGTCTGGCATTCACCGCAGCCACCGTTCTTAGCGCTTTCGCATAAGTTACGAGTTTCTATTGTTCTTATCTTTTTCATATTCTGCATCTCCATTCTGTTTGGTTTATCATCTTATTATACAGGCTTTTTCTGTTCTGTATTGCCTGTATTTATTTAGTATATCAAATCAAAATTTTAAAGTCAATGCTATCTGCTTAATTGCTCTTCAATTCTGCTTCTGACAACCGCTTTTATCTCCTCAAGAGAGCCTCTGCCTGTAAAGCCTGCCGCCTTGGTATGTCCGCCGCCGTCAAATTCAACCGCTATTTCTGCAACATCTGCGTACGTCTTGGCTCTCATACTGACCTTTATTTCCTCCGGTCCGTACTCTTTAAGGAATACTGAAATTTCAACACCCTTAATACTTCTCAGCGCCGATGCAATTCCCTCGGTTTCGTCCATACCTGTACCTGTTTCCTCAAGCATCTGCTGTGTTACACATGCCATTGCCGCCTTGCCGTCTGCAAATATATCAAGTGTATTCATTATCATATTATCAAGTCTTATCTTACCCACTGACACATTCTCATATATCTGTATGCAGACTTCGCTGTGATTCATTCCGCTGTCATACAGCGCAGCGGCTATTTCGTGAGTTTTTTTGGTGCAGTTTGAATACTGGAAATTGCCCGTATCCGTAGTAAGAGCAGCATACAGAGCCGCCCCTGTCTGCGCATCTATTTCTGCGCCCATTGCTGTGATAATATCATAAATTATTTCTCCTGTTGCGGCTGCATCAGGGTCAACATACGCATAATCCGTATCAGAGCTGTTTGTTCTGTGGTGGTCTATACACATTGTTTCTCTGCCGGAAAGGAATTTGCCGTACCTTTTGGGTATCCTGCTCTCATCTCCGCAGTCAATATATACGCACAGGTCAGGAGCCTCTATTATGTCCTGATTATCAGTGCAGTAATCCCTGTCAAGAAACTTAAGGTTGCCTGCGATCTCATCTTCAATGAGAATATAGCAGGTTTTGCCCTGATTTCTCAGCACCTGTGTCAGCGCTGCGGCAGAGCCTAAAGCATCTCCGTCCATATGAACGTGAGGAAACAGCAGTACACTGCCGGCTTCTTTAAGCTTCTGTGCAATCTCTTTTATTGTGTTCATTATTCTTCCTCATCGTGCTTTATATCAAGCCTGCTGATTATATCGTCTATGTGTCTGCCGTATTCCATTGACTTATCTATTTTGAAGATAAGCTCCGGTATATGTCTGAGCTTTATCTGATGACCGATTTCGCGCTTAATAAGGCCTTTGACGCTGCGGAAGCCTGCAAGAACCTGCTCCTTTTCCTCATCGGTAGGATTGCCGTTTTCGCCGCTTCCCAGTATGCTGACATAACAGGTTGCATAGCTGCCGTCGCTTGTTACGTCAACAGCAGATATGCTTATCATTCCCGACAGCCTCGGGTCTTTAATTCCCGACAAAAGCATCTGGCTTATTATTCTCCTTATCTCCTCGCCTAACCGGCCCTGTCTGTATCCTTTACCCATTTATCTTTCGATTTCCTCCATAACGAAACATTCAATAACGTCACCGATTTTGATGTCGTTGTAGTCTTCAATTCCTATACCGCATTCGAAGCCGTGCTGTACTTCTTTTGCATCGTCCTTAAATCTTTTAAGTGATGAGATTTTACCCTCGTGTATAACTATACCGTCACGAACAAGACGAACTTCTGCATTACGAACAGCCTTACCCTCTGTTACATATGCGCCCGCGATAATACCTACGCCCGGAACCTTGAAGGTTTCTCTTACTTCTATCTTGCCCAGAACAACTTCCTTGAATTCAGGATCCAGCATACCTTTCATAGCGTCCTCAACATCATTGATGATATCGTAGATTACTCTGTAGGTTCTGATCTGGATATTATCTCTGTCTGCCATACTCTGAACTGCCGATGACGGTCTTACGTTGAAGCCTATGATTATAGCTCCCGATGTTCCCGCCAGCATAACGTCTGACTCGTTTACAGTTCCCACACCTGTATGGATTATCTTTACTCTTACGTTTTCATTCTTGAGCTTTTCAAGCGATGCAACTATAGCTCCGACCGAGCCCTGTACGTCTGCCTTTACAATAAGGTTCAGGTCTTTTACCTCGCCCTCCTGTATCTGACTGAAAAGCTGCTCCAGTGTGCTTGCGGAATTTCTTGCAAGAACCTCTTCTCTTAATTTAAGCTTTCTGTTCTCTGCAATTTCTCTTGCAATTCTGTCCTCTTTAACTGCATTGAATTCATCGCCGGCCTGCGGAACTTCTGTAAGACCGAGGATTTCCACTGCTGTTGCAGGACCTGCCTTGGCAATCTTCTTGCCCATATAGTTTGTCATAAGTCTTATTCTGCCGCAGCTTGTTCCGGCTACAACGCTCTGACCTGATTTGAGTGTACCGTTTAATACAAGAAGTGTTGCAACAGGGCCCTTTGCCTTGTCAAGTCTTGCTTCAACCACTGTACCCTGCGCAAGCCTTGCAGGGTTTGCCTTAAGCTCAAGCATTTCTGCCTGAAGCAGTATCATCTCAAGCAGGTTTGTAATTCCCTCGCCTGTCTTTGCGGATACAGGAACGGATATTACATCTCCGCCCCAGTCTTCAACCAGTATGCCGTGCTCTGTCAGCTCCTGCTTTACTCTGTCAGGATTTGCCGCCGGTTTATCCATCTTGTTTATAGCTACTATAATCGGAACGCCTGCCGCTTTGGCGTGGCTTATTGACTCTATTGTCTGAGGCATTACACCGTCATCTGCCGCTACTACCAGTACGGCTATATCTGTAACGTGCGCGCCTCTTGCTCTCATTGCGGTGAAAGCCTCGTGACCCGGAGTATCAAGGAATACTATCTTCTGGCCGTTGATTTCAACCTCTGAGGCACCTATGTGCTGCGTAATTCCGCCTGACTCAGATGCTGTAACGTTAGTTGATCTGATTGCGTCAAGCAGTGATGTCTTACCGTGATCAACATGACCCATTACCGTTATAATCGGCGGTCTTGGTTTTAAATCCTCTTCCTTGTCCTCGAAGTCTTCAATTCCCTCTTCAACGAGGTCTTCCTCTACATTTGTAACTGTTACGTCAATTCCCAGCTCTGCTGCCAGTATTTCTACTGTCATCTCGTCAAGATTCTGGTTTATATTGGCCATAATTCCCAGCTTCATAAGAGCCATAATTACTGTTGCTGTTGATATTTCAAGCTGCTCGCAGAAGCCTGCAACTGTAATAGGTACAGTTACGGCTGTTGAGCCTTCAGGTATTACTATTGTTTCTTCCACCGGTTCTTCCTTCTTTGGTTTGTTATGTTTTTTTCTTTCTTTCTTTTCTAAAGATCTTTCTGCAAAGTCCTTGCCGAAGCCGTTCTTCTTCTGTTTGCCGTGCTCCAGCTTGGAGAATTTATCATGCTGCTCTTTATTCTTGCGGTTCTTGTCGTCCATTTTCTTCTGATTAGGCTTCTGGACTCCCATATCAGGTGCAGGCGCCGCATCTCTTCTCGGAGCAGGCTTTCTGTCTTTGTCAGGCTTCTTCCTGTCGTCGTTTTTCTTAAATCTGTCGTCTTTTCTTGCAGGGCGGTCATCTCTTTTCTGATTTCCCCTGTCCTCTCTTCTCTTTGCAGGTCTGTCATCTCTGCCGGAAGTCTTTGTTTCTTTTTTAACCTCTTCTTTTTTAGGCTCTTCCTTTTTAACTGCAGCTTCCTTTTCAGGCTCCTGTGCCTTAACAGGTTCTGCTGCAGGCGCTGCCTGAACCTTTACTTCTTCTGTCTTAGGTTCTTCCTTAACGATTACCTCTGCCTCTATTTTAATTGCAGGCGCTTCCGAAGCTTTCTTTTCTCTTTCGTCAAGCTCCTTGTTTACCACAGGGGTACCCATTATAGGTTTTTTCCTCTGAGGCACCGCGTTTTTTGGAAGAGGTCTGCCTACAGGCGGTCTTGCCGCCGGGCGCTCCTCTGTGTGAGCCGCCGGTTTTTTTGCCGGAGCCGCTTTTTTGGCAGGCATAGGCGGCTTGATGTTTGCTGCCTTTACCGTAACTCTCGGCTCGTTGTCGTTTTCTTTTTCTTTCTTTTTGGGAACAGCTTTTACAACCTTTGTTTCTGAGTTTGTCACGTGCTTTCCTCCCAGAGTGTTTCTAAGCTCTGCAGCGACCTTGTCATCTATGGAGCTCATATGGGATTTGGCTTCTATTCCCATAGCATTTATCTTCTCCACAAGCTCTTTGCTTGCTATGTTGAGTTCTTTTGCTAATTCATAAATTTTTATTGTCATTAGAACACCTCCTGATTCAGTGACTGTTCTTTGTCAATCTCCTGACTTATTATATCGGCAAAGTTTCTGTCGGTGACACCGAACACGCCCTTGTTGTCATTCCCCGTAATATGGGAAAGGCTTTCAACACTGCCGTAAATTTTATATGAAGTACCGGTTTTCTCTGCTTCCCTGACGAGCTTTTCTATTGAATTCTCCGAAAGGTCGCAGGCCAGTATTAAGAGTTTCAGTTTTCGTTTCTGCATGGCCATAATGCAGGTGTTATAGCCGGTTACAAGATTCCTTGACCTTGCTGCAAAGCCCAGATAGCTTTCTGTCTTTTTACGCATCTGCTTTAAGCTTTGATGTCAGCTCCTCCACAAGAGCTTCTTCCTGCTCGGCGGATATTTCCATCTGAAGCCCCCGTTTTATTGCTTTTTTCTTAATCGCCATCTTAAGACAGGCTTCATCGGGACAGATATATACGCCTCTGCCTTTTGCTCTGCCTGTGGTGTCAACACACACCTGACCCTCAAATCCGGCAATCCTTATTAATTCTCCCTTAGGCTTTGATTCCATACAGCCTACACATTTCCTCATAGGAATCTTTTTTTCTTTCAACTGAACTCACTCCCGTTTAAAATTTATTCTTCATCTTCATAGTCGTCTTCTGCGTACTCTTCAATCTGCCCGTCGCCGAAGTACTGTGAATGACTCTTGATATCTATCTTCCAGCCGCAGAGTCTTGCTGCAAGTCTTACGTTCTGACCTTCCTTGCCAATTGCAAGTGAAAGCTGATAGTCAGGAACTATTGCAAGTGCGGATTTTTCTTCGTCGTCTATTATTACTTCCTCAACCTTTGCAGGGCTTAATACGTTTTTGATAAGCACCTTAGGATCATCGCTCCATGTGATTATGTCTATTTTCTCTCCGAACAGCTCATCTACCACTGCCTGAACTCTGACACCTCTGTTGCCTACACATGCTCCTACCGGATCCACGTTTTCGTCCTCTGTATAAACTGCCATTTTGGTTCTTGAGCCTGCCTCTCTTGCAATGCTTTTGATTTCGACTGTTCCATCCTGTATTTCCGGAACCTCAAGCTCAAAGAGTCTTTTAACTATGGCAGGGTGAGATCTTGAAAGGAACACCTGCGGCCCTTTTGCTGTTTTCTTGACGTCCATTATATATACTTTGATTCTGTCGTTGACATTGTATTTCTCACCGGGAACCTGTTCTGTCACAGGCAGCAGGGCTTCTGTTTTGCCCATGTCTACAAATATTGTGCCGTTTGAAATTCTCTGCACTACGCCGTTTACCATCTCTCCCTGTCTTTCGATATAGTTGTCAAACACCATACCACGCTCAGCTTCTCTGATTCTCTGAACTACAACCTGCTTGGCAGTCTGCGCCGCAATTCTGCCGAAGTCCTTAGGGGTAACCTGATATTCAACAACATCTCCGACCTCGTATCTGGGGTCTATCTCCTGAGCCTCTTCAAGAGATATCTGTGTAAGCTCGTCTTCGATTTCCTCTACAACGTCCATTCTCATAAATACGTCAATATCTCCCTCTTCTCTGTCGATATTAACCCTGACATTCTGTGATGTACCGTAGTTTTTCTTGTATGCTGAAACCAGCGCTGATTCTATCGCTTCGATAAGTATATCCTTTGAAATACCCTTTTCTTTTTCAAGATCATAAATAGCATCAATAAATTCTTTGTTCATTTTCTTTCTTTTTGCCTCCTTAGAAAATTACCGCCAGATTGGTCTTGGCCACCTTGTCAAAAGGCAGCTCCACTGTTTTACCGTTTTCTTCTTCTATAGTAAGAATATTTTCATTCAGTCCTTTTAGTATGCCCTGATATGTCTTTTTGCCGTTTATGCCGCTGTAAAGCTTCACATCGACAAGCTGACCTGTATATCTTCTGTAATGGTCCTCTGTAATCAGGGCTCTGTCCATTCCCGGAGAGGAAACCTCCAGATAGTAGTTCTGCTCTATAGGGTCTGCCTCATCGAGCTTCTCGCTTAAAAATCTGCTGACCAGCTCGCAGTCGTCGGTGCTGATATAGCCCTCTGTTCCCTCGGGTTTATCTATATACACTCTGAGGAACCAGTCCCTGCCTTCTTTTTGGAACTCCACGTTGTACAGCTCCAGGTTGTGCTCTGCCAGAAAGTCTGCCGACATTTCGGCTACAAGAGCTCTGATATTAATCTTTGCCATTTTTCCTCCATATAAAACTTAAAGAGCAGACGTTATCTGCTCTTTAAACTAATCGGTCTAAAATTATTGCACCTCTATGTTATCATAACTATTCACAAAGTGCAAGAAAAAGAATTAAAAAAGTACATAAATCAGGAATTTTCACCTGAACCGGGTTCTATTCCTCTGCTGTTCTCCTGTAGGTAATAAGGTCTTCTGCTATTTCGTTTGCTGCGATTGAAACAGGTTTCTCAACGTCTGCCTCTGTAAGCTTGGGCAGTCCTCTTGTAATATCTCTTGCTCTCTTGGCCGCAAGAATTACAAGGGTATATCTTGAATCCGCCTTTTTCCTTATTTCGTTAACTGAAGGGTATAACATCATAATACAAGTTCCTCCTTATATTTATTCACTATATATTCTGCACTGCCGGATACCTTTGCGTGTTCTGCCCTGATAATACAGGCCGCCGTATCTACAGCTCTGTTCAGATCATCGTTGACTATATAATAATCATAGCCCTTGATACACTCGATCTCTTTAAGGGTTGTGCTCAGTCTGAGCTCTATGTTCTCAGGAGTCTCGGTACCGCGCTCTGTCAGACGTTTTCTCAGTTCTGTGAGCGACGGCGGAAGCACAAATATAAGAACCGCTTCGGGATATGCAGCCTTTGCCTGTGCCGCGCCCTGCATCTCTATCTCAAGAAGCACATCTCTGCCCTGTTCCAGTTTCTCTATCACTCTGGCTTTTGGAGTGCCGTAATAGTTCTTGTAAATTCTGGCATACTCTATCAGACCGCCTGCGGCTATCTGCTCCTCAAACTCCTCGTGAGTCACAAAGAAATAGCTCTCACCATGTACCTCACCGTCTCTGGGATCTCTGGTAGTCATAGAAACCGAAAGGTCGATATCCAGTTCTTCAAGAAGTTCCTTGCATATAGTTCCCTTCCCTACTCCCGAGGGTCCGGAAATAACAAAAACCTTGCCCTTTTTCATTGCCAGCTCCTTAAACATCTTTTGTGCAGTAAAATATTATATCATGCGCATATCGTTAAGTCCAGTAAAAATATGGTTTTTGCTGAATTTCGCAGCCCCGCTGATAAATCGGGACATATTCTGTCTTCCATTCCATATATTAATTATACATTGTACCTGTTTATTTGATTTTTAGTCCGTCAGGTTCTTGATAAATACATATATTGCGTGGTATACTGAGAATTATATTTCAGGAAGAGGAAAAGGTTGAAAATGAATAAAAAAATATCACTTGTTTTAACTGTTTTAATTATTCTTTCATCTGCAAATTTCGCATTTGCAGAAACAGCAGATGTAACTGCGGTTCCCGGCTGGAACGCCGAACATACCGTATATCTTGATGAGAATCTTAATCCTGTCAAAGGAATTGCACTCATTGACGGTATATATTACAGCTTTTCAGATGACGGGGTACTGCAAAAGGATATCTACGGTATGAATTCTGCGGATAACAAGCTTTACTATTTTGATGCTGACGGCAAAGGATTTCTTTATACCGGAATATACAACGGCGAGTATTATACTGACGGCGTTAAAAAAGAAAGCCCTGCAAAATCAGGGATTACCAAATTTGATGACGGCAAATATTACTATATCACAACTTCCGGCAAGGTTTTCACTCCCGCAGGCTCAGGCGTGTACAAAGCAGACAACGGCAACCGCTACTATTTTTACAGTGACGGATCCATAGAGTACATGACTAAAACAGCAATTAAAAAAGTAAACGGCAGGGCATACTATTTCAACAGCAATTCTTCCGTTAAATCAACCGGCAAAACTCACTTTGCCAAGATTTCGGGCAAGACCTACCGCATCAGCAGCAAAGGTTACCTGCTTACAGGCTGGCAGACCATAGACGGAAACAAATACTATATGAGCAAAACCAGCTATGCCCGTATTGAGAATAAAATAACTTCCGTTTCGGGCAGTAAATACTGGTTTGGCAAAACCGGCAAGGTCATAACTTCCAAATGGAAATACAAAGACGGCTTCAAGAGATACTATTTTGACAAAAAAGGCAGAATGCTCAAAAACACTTCAAAGAAGATAGGCAGCTACATTTACTACTTCAACAAAAACGGAGTGCTTCAAAAAAACCTTATCAGCTATAAAGGCTATAACTGGGTACTGTCCCACCCTCTGAAAATAAGCGTGAACCGCACCAAAAATACTATAACGATTTATGCTGCCGGCAGCGACGGCAAATACAACATACCTGTCAAGGCCATGATATGTACTGTAGGTTCTGCATCAAGACCTACAGACAAGGGAACCTACAGAACAGGCTATATATACAGGTGGAAAGATCTCGGCGGCCGTACTGAATATCAGGACAACGGCGATGTTGTATACGGTCAGTATGTAACACACTTCTATGGTGCAATGTATTTCCACTCCGTATGCTATACGGTAAACGGCAATAATCATACACTTCTTACAGGAGCGTATAACTGGCTTGGCAACAGCGGCTCTCACGGCTGCGTAAGACTAAAGTGCTCAGACGCAAAGATTATCTACAATCTGGCTGCAAGACAGCGCTGCAAGGTTGTGGTTTACGATTCAAACTACGCCGGACCGTTCGGCAAACCTAAGCTTGAAAAAATTCCATATTCACAGAATTACGATCCGACAGATACAAACGCATAGACCAAA
>CAKQOW010000069.1 GCA_934256595.1 uncultured Clostridia bacterium | reverse complement strand
ATAAGTCAAAATTTATTCCCCAACACGCAAAAAAACCTTGAATTATCCCATTTTCATAGGAAATTCAAGGTTTTTCGCTAATTTACATGATAATAATACGGTTCAAATTCTTATGCGAACTGTAAGATTATGCGTTCATCTGCTTAGCAACTTCTTCTGCAAAGTTTTCTTCTTTCTTTTCGATACCTTCGCCTACTTCGAAACGTACCACCTTGGCAATTCCAAGATCCTTGCTCACAGATTCAAGATATTTAGCAACTGTCTGCTTACCGTCTTCTGCTCTTACATAAGTCTGGTCAAGCAGGCAGATTTCCTTGAGCTGCTTTGAAACACGGCCTTCAACAAGTCCGAGGAAGATCTTGTTTGATGCGATGTTTTCTTTGTCAGCAACAGCAAGGTCAGCAAGCTTAGCCTTTGCTTCCTGTGAAAGGAAGTTTGGCAGATAGTTGAAGTTAAAGCTCTTGTCAGCTCTCTTTTCTTCTAAGATTGCAACATCTTCTGCATCCCATACACCGTCAACAGCCTTGTCTAATAAAGCGTTTAAGATTGGTTTTGGAAGTGTGAACGGATCGTTTAATGCGCTTTCAAGTGTGATTTCCTTAATCTTAGCAAGCTCGTCGGCTGAAATATCGTTTCTGCTTACATACTGCGGGTTCATAGCGGCAACCTGCATTGCGATGTTTGTTAAAGCTTCCTTTGAAGCCTCTGTAGCTTCACCGCTGCCTACAACGATAACGCCGATTCTTCCGCCACCGTGGATATATGAAGTAACAACATCACCTGATGCTTTTTCAATTCTTCTGATTGACATGTTTTCACCGATCTTAGCGATCTTAGCAGTTAAAACATCCTGTACTGTAGTACCTTCAAAACTCATTGCTCTGAAAGCTTCGATATCATTGCTTTCTGCTGTTAGTGCAAGCTTTGCAAGGTTTTCTACGAATTCAACGAATTCTTCGTTCTTTGAAACGAAGTCTGTTTCTGAGTTTACTTCAACGATAGCAGCAGTCTTGTGATCATCGGCAAATGCAATTCTTACTAAGCCTTCTGCAGCAATTCTGCCGGCCTTCTTAGCAGCCTTTGCAAGTCCTTTTTCTTTCAGATAATCAACAGCAGCCTCTATGTTGCCGTCAACTTCGACTAATGCTTTTTTGCAGTCCATCATACCTGCGCCTGTCATTTCACGCAGTTCTTTTACCATTTGTGCTGTTACAGCCATTGTTGTTTCCTCCCTGAAAATTATTCTTCTGTTGCTTCTTCTGCAGCAGTCTCTGCTACTGCTTCTTCTGCAGAAGCTTCGTCTTCTGCAGTCGCATCTTCGCCCTGGTTAGCTTCGATGATAGCGTCAGCCATCTTACCTGCGATTAATTTTACTGCTCTGATTGCATCGTCGTTTGCAGGGATTATATAGTCAACATCATCAGGGTCACAGTTTGTATCAACGATACCGATAACAGGAATTCCTAAAATTCTTGCTTCTTTAACTGCAATCTTTTCTTTTTTAGGGTCTACGATGAACATTGCGCCAGGCATACCCTTCATTTCCTTGATACCGCCTAAGAATCTTTCAAGTTTCTCTGCTTCTGCTCTTAACTTGATAACTTCTTTCTTTGCAAGCTTTTCAAAAGTTCCGTCTTCTTCCATCTTCTGAATGTCATAGAGTCTCTTGATTCTTGCTGAGATTGTCTTGTAGTTTGTAAGCATACCGCCAAGCCATCTCTGGTTTACGTAGTACATGCCGCATCTCTTAGCTTCGTCTTCGATAGCTGCCTGAGCCTGCTTTTTAGTTCCTACGAAAAGAACCGGTTTGCCTGTAGCTCCAACTTCCTTCATGAAATCATAAGCTTCGTCGATTTTCTTTACAGTCTTCTGTAAGTCGATGATGTAGATTCCGTTTCTTTCTGTGAAGATGTAAGGTGCCATTTTAGGGTTCCATCTTCTTGTCTGGTGTCCAAAGTGCACACCTGCTTCTAGTAATTGTTTCATTGAAATTACTGCCATTTTAATTTCCTCCTGGTTTTTCCTTCCGTCATAATTGCTCCCGGAGCAAACTCCATTTTAACAACGCTACGCGCTGGAGCACCTGTCATCCGGGCCATATGACGTGCTATTTTAATCAGTCTGCAAATCACAACAGACCAACATATACTATACTATAAAAAGACCCCGAATGCAAGCAAAAACTTGTACATTCGGGGTTATATCCGTTTTTAATTTTAATCCGTCACCGGTCTTCCCTGAAATACGGAAGTCCCAAACTTTCAGGTGGCTGATCCTCTCTTCTCTTGCGAACGCTTGTGAATATGAGTACCACTATAGTTACTAAGTAAGGAAGCATCTTGTAAAGCTCCTTGGCTGCCATTCCCACGCCCGGTATGAACAGGTGCAGGATATACAGTCCGCCGAATATGATTGAGCCGAATATTGCAATGTTTGGCTTCCACAGCGTAAAGATAACCAGCGCGATTGCCAGCCAGCCTCTGTCGCCGAAGGCATCGTTTGACCATACGCCGCTTGCGTAGTCCATAACGTAAAACAGTCCGCCGAGGCCTGCAATCATGCAGCCTATGCATATTGAGCAGTATTTGTATCTGTTTACATTGATGCCGGCAGCATCGGCTGTTGCAGGGTTTTCACCCACCGCGCGAAGCTGCAGTCCCACTCTGGTTTTTTTGAGGACATAAGCTGTCACAATTGCTATTGCAACTGCCAGATATGTGAGGAAGCCGTACGAAAGAAATATCTTGCCGAACCACCCCAGGCTGCCTGCAAACGGCAGATGAGCGCTGAAGAATTTGCTTGTTGCCGAAAGGGCTATTGACGGAACCTCTCCGCCTGTCAGCTTAATCAGTGAGCCTCCGAAGAAGTTACCAAAGCCCACACCGAATGTTGTCATCGCAAGACCTACAACGTTCTGGTTTGCTCTGAGGGTTACTGTCAGCACGCTGAATAAAAGTCCCATCAGAAGCGATCCCAGAAGGCAGGATATCATCGGTATGAATATGGCAAGGAAAGGATTAAGATCACCACTGCAGCCCTGCTCATAGAGGAAGGAGCCGATTACTCCGCATATGCCGCCTACATACATTACGCCCGGAATACCCAGGTTAAGGCTTCCCGCTTTTTCGGAAATTGTTTCTCCTGTGCAGCCGAATAAAAGCGGCATGCCCTGCATTACGGCGCGAGGTATAAATGCAACTAAATCAAACATTTACGCTTCCTCCTTTCCCGAATTTCTTCTTATATGCACCTTGTAATTTATAAAGAATTCACAGCCTATAATAAAGAATAATATTATTCCTGTGAGTATGTCCGAAAACGATTCGTTCAGACCGAAGCTGGTTGAAATTTCTCCTGCTCCCTGTCCTAAGAACACTATCAGCAGACTTGCAAATATCATAGCAGCCACATTAAACTGCGCCAGCCATGAAACCATTATGCCGAGGAAGCCTCTGCCTCCCGCAAGGGTTGTTGTGATGGTGTGGTCTATGCCTGAAACCATCATCCAGCCTGTGAAGCCGCATATAGCACCTGACAGAAGTATGGTTCTCATTATAACTCTGTCTACCTTGATGCCTACATAGCTTGCAGTTCTCTGACTTTCGCCCACAACTGAAATCTCATAGCCGTGCTTGCTGTATTTGAGGTATACATACATTCCCACAGTTATAATCGCAACGAATATGATAACCAGCAGATAGCTGTTTGTTCCTATTGACGGCAGCCAGCCTGCGTTTGTCGACTGGTTTATAATGCCGACCTTGCCGGATCCCTTGGGAACCTCCCACAGAATTATGAAGTATGCCACAAGCTGTATTGCCACATAGTTCATCATCAGTGTGAAAAGTGTTTCGTTGGTATTCCATTTAGCCTTGAAGAATGCCGGTATAACTGCCCATATTGCGCCGCAAAGAATTGCAGCCGCAAGGCATATAACTATAAGTAATCCGCCTGGAATTGAGTCTCCCATATAAATCATGCAGAGCGCTGTAGCCCACGCTCCCATAAGTATCTGACCCTCGCCTCCCAGGTTCCAGAACTTCATTTTGAAAGCCGGTGTCAGCGCCAGCGCTACGGAAAGCAATACCGCAAGCTCCTTGAACAGCAGCAGCATTTTTCTTTCTGTTCCCACTGCGCCGTATATCATAGTTCCGAATACGCTGAACGGATCAAGCCCGGTAAGCAGCATAGTAACAATCGCACTTACGATTAACGCCGCAACTATGGCTCCTATTCTGATCGCCCATGTTTTAGCCAGCGGCAGTTCCTTGCGCTTGGTTATATGGAGAAGCGGCTCTTTATTAAGTTTACTCATTGTCGGCACCTCCTCCAAACTTTGTCATCATCATACCTATCTCATTCTTGTCTGCAGTCCTGCCGTCAACTATACCGCTGACCTTGCCTCCGCACAGAACCATAATGCGATCGCTGAGTTCCATCAGCACGTCAAGGTCCTCGCCGACGTAAATAACTGCAACGCCTTTTTTCTTCTGCTGGTTGAGCAGATCATATATTGTATATGAGGAATTAATATCAAGACCTCTTACGATGTACGCCGAAAGCAGTACTGTAGGAGCCGATGCGATTTCTCTTCCTACCAGCACTTTCTGAACGTTACCGCCGGAAAGCTTTCTGACAGGAGTTGAAAGGCTCGATGTGCTTACTTCAAGCTCATCGACTACCTTCTCTGCAAGCTTTCTCGGTGTTTTTCTGTCTGTAAACAGCGACCTGCCCTTACGGAATGATCTGAGCATCATATTGTCTGTAAGGTCCATGTTGCCTACAAGACCCATACCCAGTCTGTCCTCGGGAACAAACGAAAGCGCAACGCCCATTGCAGCAATCTGCAGAGGGTCTCTGCCGATAAGCTCCTCGGCCTGTCCGTCATCGTTTATATATTTAACGGTTCCGTTTTCTACCGGCTGAAGTCCCGCTATGGCTTCCAGCAGCTCTTTCTGGCCGCAGCCGGATATTCCCGCAATACCGAGGATTTCTCCGGAGTTTGCCGTAAATGAAACGTCGTCCAGTTTGAGAACTCCGTCTTGACTTTTTACTGTAAGGTTTTCGACTTTGATACGTGTTTTAGGATTAACAGGCTCCGGCCTGTCGATGTTGAGGCTGACAGCTCGTCCAACCATCATATTTGTCATTTCCTGCTCGTTTGTTTCGGCTGTTATCATTTCGCCGACAAATTCGCCCTTGCGAAGTACTGCCACACGGTCTGATATGTCAAGCACCTCGTGAAGCTTATGCGTAATTATAACTACTGTCTTGCCGGCTTCTTTCATATTTCTGAGCACTGCAAACAGCTTGTCTGTTTCCTGCGGAGTAAGTACCGCTGTAGGCTCGTCAAGTATGAGGATATCCGCTCCTCTGTAAAGCACCTTTACGATTTCGACAGTCTGTTTCTGTGATACTGACATATTGTATATCTTCTGCTGCGGATCTATATCAAATCCGTAGGTATCACATATTTCCTTTATTTTTTCGGAGGCTTTCTTTAAGTCCAGCTTGCCCTCTTCCCTGAGTCCCAGAATTATATTCTCTGCGGCCGTAAATACGTCAACCAGCTTGAAATGCTGATGTATCATTCCTATGCCGTAGTCAAAGGCCTCTTTGGGCGAGTGTATGGACGCAGGCTCTCCGTTGATGTAAATCTCACCGCCGTCAGGATAGTATATACCTGACAGCATATTCATAAGGGTGGTTTTGCCGCTTCCGTTTTCACCCAGCAGTGACAGTATCTCGCCCCGATAAATGTCAAGGTTTACTTTGTTGTTTGCTTTTACTGTACCAAATACTTTTGTGATGTCCCTCAGGGACACAGCCACTTCTCTGTTGGCCAAGTTAATCAACACCTTTCTTTAATTAATGTTTCCTAAAGCGTATCATCTGTTTCTGTTTTGTATTCCACAGAAAAATCCATACCTGTCCCGGTTATGTGCTTTTCTCTGTAATACGTTCCCTTGTACCAGCACGAAAACCCCGGCTAAAACCGGGGCTTTTGCTGGTGAATGTATTCTTAGAATTTAGTATCCAGAAGCTTGATTCCGTCGATCTGAAGATCAAAGTACGGAGCTGATCTGAATTTTGATTCCTGGAATGCGCCGTTTTCGATAACTTCTGTATCTTTTACATAGTCAGCGTCTGTATCTACGTCAGCCTTGTATGAGTCTACTTCCTTACCGTCAACTGTGAATGTTGTGATATCGAATACCTGAATGTCGCCTGATTTAAGCTGTTCTGTAACCTCTGCAATTTTGTCTGCAGTTCCTTCTGCAGCCACTTCTTCGTTAACGTCAGTTAAAACAACTGATCCTGTTTCAAGGTTGCCGGTCCAGTCAGCATCGATAGCTTCACCGTTCTGTGCTGCTTTGATTGCATATACATAGTAAGGTGTCCAGTCAATTCTTGATGAAACGATGAATGTGTTAGGGCAAGCTTCCTGTGTGCTTCCGTTGTATGATACGTTAGGAACTCCTGCCTTTTCGCAAGCTGTAGGTGCTCCCATTGAGTCTGCATGCTGTGAAACGAGTACGCAGCCGTCATTTATAAGTTTGTTAGCAGCTTCTTTTTCGAGTGCTTCGTCATACCATGAACCTGTGAAAGTTACTTCCATTGTAACTGATTCGCAAACTGAACGAGCGCCGAGGAAGAATGAAGTGTAGCCTGATACTACTTCTGCATAAGTGTATGCGCCAACGTATCCCATTTTAGCTTCGTCTGCTGTGATTGTTCCTGCATCGATCATTTCGTTGATCTTCATTCCTGCAGCTACGCCTGCAAGATATCTGCCTTCATAGATTGAAGCGAACGCATTGTGGTAATTTGCAAGGTTTTCTGTGTGCGCTTTTGTTCCTGTTGAGTGGCAGAACTGTACTTCAGGGAAGTCCTTTGCAGCCTGAATCATGAAGTCTTCGTGACCGAATGAGTCGGCAAATACGATTCCGCAGCCTGCATCAACAAGCTCTGCTGCCGCATCGTAGCATTCCTGTCCTTCAGGGATGTTTGTCTTGATAACTGCTTCTACTCCGAGCTGTTCGCAGGCAGCGTTTGCAGCATCGATGAAGTTCTTGTCATAAGTTGAGTTTTCGTCATGCAGACAGATAAATCCAACCTTGAAGTCGCCGCCGGCTGCGCTGTCGTCTTTTGATCCGCAACCTGTGAAAGCAACCATTCCGATTACCATTACCAGTGAAAGTAATAAAGCGATAGTCTTTTTCATTTTGTTCTCCTTCTGCCTTTTAGGCAAATACGTAAAAAATAGTTAATTAAATCTTGCAGAAAATCTGCTGATTAACGGAAGGTGATTTTTCCATCCGACATATCGTCAATCAGCGCAAGTGACTCTATGCGCATGCCTTCGCCGCGCAGTCTGTCGCCGCCGCCCTGAAAGCCTTTTTCGATAGCAATCGCAGCACCTGCCACCTTAGCTCCCGCCTGTTTTGCAAGGTCGGCAAGACCCTCAAGAGCATTGCCGTGAGCAAGAAAGTCGTCAACGATAAGAACTGTGTCCTCCGGCGTAAGATATGATTTGCTTACTACAACGTCATAGTCAACGCCGTGTGTAAATGAGGCAACCTTGGTACAGTATGTATCGCTGCTGATGTTCTTTGTTCTGTTTTTCTTTGCGAACAGAACAGGAAGTCCCATCTGAGCTGCCGCTGCCATAGCTATCGCTATGCCTGAAGCTTCAATTGTCAGAATTTTAGTGACACCGCAGTCTGAATAAAGTCTTTTGATTTCGCTGCCCATTTCCATAAGGAAAGGTGCGTCAATCTGGTGGTTAAGGAAATTGTCCACTTTGAGTATGCCGCCGTCCTTAACTGTGCCTTCTTTTAGAATTTTTTCTTCGAGCGCTTTCACGTGCCACCTCCGTTTTTGTTTTCTGCCGGAATAAATAAAACAGGTCCAAAGAACCTGTTTGCCAATATACGCATCATCCTGTCAAAAAATGAAAGGACAGAAGTTAATGCAACCAATAGTCGTGACTTATCGGCGTCACGGTAGAAACTTTTGGGCCTTATATCCAAAACTATATTGGCAAATATTCTTTTATTGAAACCACTTACAGAATATCAAATGTTTCGACGCTTGTCAATCGAACATATCAAAAACCGCAACAAAATCAATGTTTTTATTTCAGTACATTGATCAGGGCGGTTGTTACGCTTTCTGCTGCTTCTTTCTGGCAACAGACATTGCAATAAGAAATATAGCTGCAACTGCTGTTATAAGCACAGCCACAGCCTGTACACTAAGATACCAAGACGCAGAGCCTGCTGCATATTTCACCGAGTCAAGTCTGTAATGTGCAATCGTATATATACCAAATGCCACAAATGCTGCAAAGCAGAAGTACAGAGCCGCTCTGAGTGTTTTGTATAATCTGTTTATAATTGCTCCTCTCTCTCAATTATACTTTCAAGCTTACTCACCAATTCCGGATATTCATCACATACGGTAGTATAAACGTCCTCCATTCTTAGCGTCTGATATCTATGTGCCGCAATATCCCTCATACCTGCAACAGCTCGCCAAGGAAAATCTTTGTACTTCAAACGTAACTCGTCTGTAACAACTTTAATCAGTTCTCCAACATTAATAACTGTCATACTTAGCGCTCTTTTAATCACTTCATCGTTCATAAAAGAAGTAATATCTGTATTTCTTAATATTTGTATTCCTATGTTCATTTCAGTAATAACTTTCTGAATTGTTATCTTATCTCTATGCTGCATATAAAAGAACCTCTTTTTTTACTTCAATAATATCATCCTCTTTAAGCGGGCCATGTATAACATCAACACTAAGACCCAGAGCATCTTCAAGTCTATATGTCATTTCAGCAATTGTAAGTAACGATACCGGTACGGCAAACTCTACAATAAGGTCAATATCGCTGTCCTCTCTATTGGTTCCATCTGCTCTGGAGCCAAAAAGTACAGCCTTGGAAATATTAAATTCATCAGCTATATTAACAATGGCTTCTTTAATTCTATCTACAGTCATAGTTTTCGCCCCTCTCATTAAAAATACATAAGCACAAACCTGTCATCTGAACTAAACATCTCTAATGTTATTCTATCCAATCCAAACAATATGTGTCAAGAATTATGTACATAGTATTTGTCATTATTTTTTTCATATTCTCACCAACTAAAAAAGCGGAGAGATTTACTCCCCGCAAAAATCATCGCACGGTTATTTTTTATTTATCGACAAGTCAGAACCGTCACTCGTTATCATTTTCGATAATATTCTTTAACATTGCCTGTAAAAACACCTGCAACTGGCACTTGCAGGTGTTTTTTTGACCAGATGGTCATCAACTCGCTTTTAAAACCATATATCAGGCCATTTTCCACTTGCCCACTCCATTCTGATAGCAGAAATTCGGCGCTGATATATATTGGCTTAATTCATCTTTAACTGTTTGACATCATATCCGAATACAATGTCAAATATACTTGTGAACTACTCCGACTTATAGAAGTCGGAGCTTCCTGCTTCAACCACTACTGCGTTGGCTGCGGTGTTACGCAAC
>CAKQOW010000068.1 GCA_934256595.1 uncultured Clostridia bacterium | reverse complement strand
CTGAAAAGAAGCAAGACGCTTAGGGAATACAGTATGTTCATATCATATGTAAATGAAAATCTTGATAAAGGTATGGATCTTGAAGATGCTGTAGCTGCTTCAGTAAAAAGAGCAAAAAGCGAAGGTATTCTTGTGGATTTTCTTAATAAGTATGCGGTGGAGGTAGAGGGTATGCTTACAGGAATAACAGTAGAGAAATATGGAGAGGTTATGAAGAAAGAGGGGTTTGAAGATGGTGAAGCTTCAGGCAGAGCAGCAGAGAAACTGGAGATCGCCAAGGCTTTAAAGGACAAGGGTATTGACATTGACATTATATCTGAAACCTCAGGGTTGTCCAAAGATGAGATAGAGAAACTGTAGGTGGTGCAGTATGAAACTCCAAAAGTTTTGAGAATAGTCAGAAAAAATAAAAATACAGTATCTTTTTCCACTGCAGTGTGGTATAATACAGATATCAAAGAAAGGCTAGAGGAGGTAGTTGCAATGAAGATTATAATAACTACTAAGAACTTTAATGCAAGCGATGCGCTTAAAGAAACAATCGAAAAGAAGCTTGGCAAACTGGACAAGTACTTTTCAGATGAGATTAATGCTAACGTTAAACTTTCTTCAGAGGGCTCAAGAGATAAGATTGAAGCTACCATATCAAACAAGGGAACTATATTCAGAGCAGAAGAAGCAGGCAATGATATCTACGACTCCATAGACAGAATTGTAGATAAGCTGTCAAATCAGATGTCAAGATTTAAGACCAAGCTTCAGAGAAAGCATAAGGACAACAAGGACGTGTTCTTTGCAGAGCTTCCTGAAATGGACGAAACCGAAAAAGAAATCGACATCGTAAGGACAAAAAAATTCCAGCTGGAGCCTATGAACGCCGAAGAAGCAATTATGCAGATGGAACTTCTGGGACATAACTTCTTTGTATTTCTCGATATGGAAACAGACAGCGTAAATGTTGTCTACAGAAGAAAGAACAACAGCTACGGTTTACTGGAAACAACCTACTGATTTCTAATATGTTATGTATATGACGGCAGGGTGAAATATTCCCTGCCCTGTTTGTTTTTTGTGTGTTTTCTATTGAAAAGGGGATATTTCTTAGGTAAAATAATATATAATAAACCTAAGGGGATAATTATGAGCAATTTTTTTCAGACAGTATTTTCAAATATAGGAATAGCGGATATTCTGGATATATTAGTAGTAGCCTTTATAGTATATAAAGTGCTTGAATTTATAAGGGAAACCAGAGCGGAACAGCTTGTCAAGGGACTTCTCCTGCTTGCTGCTGCGTTTTTTGTATCTGATTTTCTCAATATGAATACTCTCAACTGGATACTCAAGGGCATTACCACAATGGGAATACTGGCGCTGGTTGTAGTATTCCAGCCTGAGCTTCGGAGAGCTTTGGAGTATGTGGGACGAAACAAATTCGTAAGAGGCAGTATGCTCAATATAGGCAAAGAAAAAGCCATCAAAATCACAGATGAATTTGTAACTGCGCTTCAGAACCTTTCCTCAGAAAAAACAGGAGCGCTCATAGTTATTGAGCGACAGACAGCGTTAAACGACAGAGTCGAAACAGGCACAATAATAGATGCGGATATTTCAGAGCAGCTGATAGGCAATATATTTTATGAGGGCGCGCCTCTTCACGACGGCGCAGTTATAGTCAGAGGCGACAGACTCTATGCGGCAGGCTGCGTGCTTCCGCTTACCGAAAACAAAAATCTCGACAAAGAGCTTGGCACAAGACACAGAGCAGGCATAGGCATCACAGAGCATTCAGATGCCATAGCCATTATCGTGTCAGAGGAAACAGGTGTTATTTCTATGGCAAAGGACGGCATTATAACCAGATACCTTGACACCAAAACAATAGAAAAAACACTGCTTAATCTGTACATTCCACAGGAAACGGCCAAGCCCTCATGGCTCAAAAAACTGATTGGAGGTAAGAAGAATGTTTAATAACAAAATTGCAAATGTTATTCTTGCCTTCATAATTTCCATAGGCCTGTGGTGTTATGTGGTATATGCAGTGAACCCCGTTCAAAAGGAAACTTTCAGAGACATACCGGTACAGTTTGTAAACGAGGATGTTCTCAACGAAAGAGGACTTGCAATCGCAAATGACACAGACATAACCGTAGATGCGACAGTCGAAGGAAGCCGTAAGGTGCTTGCAGCAATGGATTCAGGCAGCTTCACGGCAACTGCGGACGTTTCGCAGTGTATTGCAGGCACCAACAGCGTGGCTGTTGATATCAGAGTAAACAAAAACGCAAGTCTTGCCTCAGACAGTACGGTTACGGTGCAGATAAATGTAGAGCAGCTTGTTACAGAGAGCAGGGCCGTAAAGGTTAAATATACAGGAGAGGCCGGCAGCGGCCGGGAGGTTGAAGCAGACCTTACAGGTGACAAGGCCGTTAATATATCCGGCGCGGAGTCGCTGGTGGCAAAGGTGGCATATGTGGCTGCCGATGTGGATATATCCAAAATCGAAAGCACAGACCAGATTATGACTGCAAAGCTTGAGCCTGTAGACCGCAGTGACAATACCGTAGACAATATCACTCTTTCACAGGATACTGCCGAAATTAAAGCGTCGCTTTACCATACCAAAAAGGTGCCGCTTACCGTAAACATTACGGGAGATCCGCCGACAGGCTACAGATACGAGGGTATCAAAAACGAAGATACAGTAGTCTTGAGGGGTAGCGAAGCAGCGCTCAGTGACATAACCTCTGTCAGCACTGAATATATAGATATAAGCGGGTTTACGGCAACCACAGAGGTTAAACTTACCCTTGTGCTGCCTGACGGAGTAGAGCTTTCCTCCAAACAGAAATCTCCTACGGCAGAGATTTATATAGAGGGTGAGGCTACATCTTCCATAAGCATCAAAAGCAGCAGCATAAACATCAGAAATCTTGATGACAGCAGATATGATGCCAAAATCATATCAGGAAATGTAAGTATTTCAGTGGCCGGCAGTGACAGCGCCGCCGAAAGCGATTTTACTTTGAGTATAAATGTTAAGGGACTTGCTGCAGGTGAGCATGAAGTTCCGCTGACAGGCAGATACAAGGGAAGCGGGACTGTAACCTCAGCTCCTGATACTGTGACGGTCAGAATTTCCGAAATAGAATAAAACAAGGAGTCTTTATGGGCAGATTATTTGGAACAGACGGAGTCAGAGGTGTGGCAAACAGTCAGCTTACACCGCAGATGGCATATAAGCTTGGCAAGGCGGGAGCCGCTGTGCTGGGCAGACAGAAGCAGGGCAGCCCCACCATTATAATAGGGAAAGATACGAGAATATCGGGAGATATGCTTGAAAATGCCCTTGCTGCAGGCGTAATGTCTGCGGGAGGCAATGTGATTAAAGCAGGTGTAATACCTACTCCTGCCATTGCATTTCTGGTGGGAGAATACGGAGCTGATGCAGGCGCTGTAATATCAGCCTCACACAATCCGTTTGAATACAACGGAATTAAATTCTTTAACGGACAGGGCTTTAAATTAAGCGACGCCATTGAAGATGAAATCGAAAGCCTCATATTAAATGATAATGAGGAAGTCTTTGCGGCAGCAGAACAGATAGGTACTGTTTCATACAGAGAGGAGCAGGCCAGAGAGCTTTATATCGAGCATCTTGCAAAAACTGCGGACGGAGATTTTAAAGACCTTAAAATAGTTATGGACTGCGCCAACGGCGCTTCATATATGACAGCTCCCGAGGTATACAGACAGCTTGGCGCAGAGCTTACAGTAATATCAGACAGCCCGGACGGCATTAATATAAATGAGGGCTGCGGCTCAACCCACCCCGAAAAACTGCAGCAGGCAGTGACAGAGCTTGGGGCGGATATCGGGCTTGCCTATGACGGAGATGCCGACAGACTCATTGTGGTTGACGAAAAAGGCCGTATAGTTGACGGTGACAAGGTTATATGCATATGCGCTGCAATGCTCAAATCAAAGGGTATGCTCAAAGGCAATCTTGTTACAGGCACTGTTATGAGCAATCTGGGATTTCATAAGCATCTTGAAACTATGGGCTGCAAAACCGTTTCAACTAAAGTCGGCGACAGATATGTACTTGAAAGCATGCTTGAAACCGGCGGGGTTATAGGCGGAGAACAGTCGGGACACATAATATTCCTCGACTATGCCACAACCGGCGACGGAACGCTTGCGTCTATTCAGTTCATAAACGCTGTTAAACATTCAGGCAAATCAGTATCAGAGCTTGCAGATGAAATTACTCTTTATCCTCAGGTGCTGGTTAATGCAGGAGTCAGAAACGAAAACAAATCAATATATATGGAAGATAAACAGATAGCTGATGCAATCAGAAGTCTTGAGGACAAAATGGCAGGAGAGGGCAGAGTCCTTATCAGACCGTCGGGTACGGAGCCTCTTGTAAGAGTTATGCTTGAGGGTACGGATAAGGAGCAGATTGTACAGGACGCTAAAGCGCTTGCCCGGCTTATAGAATCAAAGTTTGCATAGGGAGGATTATACGGATTTATGTGCGGTATAGTAGGATACGTTGGCGCTGACAATGCCAAGGAAGTAATAATAGACGGACTCAAGAAGCTTGAATACAGAGGCTATGACTCTGCCGGGATAGCTCTTAATATAGATAATCATATTGAAATAAGAAAACATGTGGGTGAAATCAAAAACCTTGAAAAAATAATAGGCGACAGTAGCTTTGAGAGCAACATCGGTATAGGCCATACCAGATGGGCCACTCACGGCGCGCCGTCAGATATAAATGCTCACCCTCACAGCAATATGGACAATACTGTTGCCGTAGTTCACAACGGTATCATAGAGAACTTCGTAGAGCTTAGAGAAATGCTTGAAACAGAGCATGGTATTGTTTTTAAATCGGAAACAGACACAGAGGTTATCGCCCAGCTCATAGGCATCTATGACAAGGGTGACCTTGTAGATGCGGTATACAAGGCTGTAGGCAAAATGAGAGGAGCCTATGCAATAGGAGTAATTTCATCAAAGGACCCTGACAAAATAGTTGCGGTCAGAAAAGATGCTCCGCTGGTTGCAGGGATAGGCAGGGGCTGCAATTTCATTGCATCTGATATTCCGGCGCTTCTCAAATATGTCAGAGAGGTATATCTTATCGAAAACGGCGAAACAGTTGTTTTAGACAAGGACTCAATTAAAATATATGACGAGAACAGAAACGAGGTCAAAAGAGATGTATTCCATGTGACATGGGACTCAGATGCTGCCGAAAAAGAAGGCTTTGAGCACTTTATGCTCAAGGAGATTTACGAGCAGCCTAAGGGTGTTTCCGAAACCCTGAACAGAAGAATTGACGAAAACGGCAGAATTAAGCTTGACGGTATCAGTCTTACCGGAGAGGATCTTGACAATATATCAAAGGTATACATAGTTGCCTGCGGCACAGCTTATCACGCAGGCCTTATAGGCAAGGCCGTAATTGAAAAATTCGCAAGGATTTCCGTTGAGGTTGATGTCGCTTCGGAGTTCAGATACAGAGATCCGCTTGTAGACGAGCACACCCTGTTTATAGCCATAAGCCAGTCGGGAGAAACTCTTGATACTCTTGCGGCTCTCAGAGAAGCCAAGAGAAAGGGCGCGAGAGTTCTGTCCGTTGTAAACGTGGTCGGAAGTTCGGTTGCAAGAGAGTCTGACGACGTGTTCTATACATGGGCAGGCCCTGAAATCGCAGTTGCATCAACCAAGGCCTACACAACCCAGCTTATGTGTATGTATCTGCTGGCGCTTCATATGGGTCAGGTAAAAGGCACTATTGATGATAAATATTTTGAAACGATTATGAGTCAGCTCAAGGCGCTTCCTGCAAAGCTGGAAAGGGTGCTTGAGCAGGAGGGACACATAGCGCAGATAGCTGAGAAGATATACAGAAACAACAATGTATTCTTTATCGGCAGAGGTATGGACGCTTCCATAGCCTATGAGGGCTCACTCAAGCTCAAGGAAATCTCATATATAAACTCTTTCGCTATGGCTGCAGGAGAGCTGAAGCACGGCACTATCGCGCTGATAGAGCCCGGCACTCTGGTTATAGCCCTTGCGGCGCAGGAGAAGCTGTATGAAAAAATGCTTTCAAACATACAGGAAATCAAAGCAAGAGGAGCGCTTGTAATCGGCGTTGCCAAGGATAATTCAGATGCCATCGAAAAACAGTCGGATATGACGATATACATACCGGACTGCATGGACGAGGTTTCGCCGGTGCTTGAAATAGTACCGCTGCAGATACTGGCATATCATATTGCAAGACTCAGAGGCTGCAATATAGATAAACCAAAGAACCTGGCAAAATCAGTAACAGTTGAATAATTCAGCATCAGGGCAGAGGTAAACATTACCGTCTGCCCGCTTTTAATAGAGTGGGAAAATTTTTTTAAAAATTATTAGCACTCACTATTGACGAGTGCTAATAAAAGGTATATAATAAAACCATAGAAAAGGAAAACACAGTTTGATATAGTGGATATCCACAATGGGTAATGGAGGTAAATACAATGTTAATGACAAACTTTTTAGGGGAAAACTTATTCGATGGATTTTTTAATGATTTTGCAAGACCTGAGAGAAGAATTGCAAATTATTCTGCAAATGAAGCAGCGGTAATGCGTACAGATGTCAAAGAGACAGACGGCGGCTACGAGCTTGATGTAGACTTGCCTGGCTACAAAAAAGAAGACATCAAGGCTGAACTCAAAGACGGCACGCTGACAATCAGCGCATCAACCAATACCGAAAAAGAGGATAAGGACAAAGACGGAAAATTTATCAGAAGAGAAAGGTTCAGCGGCAGCTGCAGCAGGAGTTTTTATGTAGGCGAAAATCTTGATCAGGAAGATATAAAAGCAAAATTTGAAAACGGTATCCTGAAGCTTTTCGTACCGAAAAAAGAGGCTAAACCTGAAATCGAGGAAAGCAAATATATTGCAATAGAAGGATAAGGGGTAATCAGATATATGGAAGTTAAGGCGGGAGAAACTGTGAGGCAGGAACTTCCGCCTTTTTCAAACAGGGGGTGCTGATATATGAACAAACGAGACTATTATGAAGTCCTTGGGATAGATAAATCCGCTTCAGAAAAAGAACTGAAATCTGCATATCGCAGGCTTGCAAAGAAATACCACCCTGATGCAAACCCGGGTGACAAGAAATCAGAAGAAAAGTTCAAGGAGCTTTCGGAAGCCTACGATATACTCAAGGACCCTGAAAAAAGAAAGCTGTATGACAAATTCGGTCATGCGGCATTTGATGAGAGTATGAATTACAGACAGCCTGAAAATGACAACTACAGGGAATATCATTTTACAGGCGGGGACTTTGAGGATATTTTTAAAGATATTTTCGGCGGACATTCGCACAGGCGAGCTTCAAAAGGTGCTGATATAGAGACACAGCTTACTGTATCCTTTGATGAGGCGGCTTTTGGCGCAACCAAAAAACTGTATTTTGAGGGAGACACCAGGAAGCCTTTTGAAGTTAAAATTCCGGCAGGCATAAATGAGGGCCAGAGCATAAGGCTTAAAGGCAACGGACATCAGGGCGATGGCGGTATGTCGGCAGGAGATATGTATATAAAGATACATATAGCTCAAAAACCGGGCTATGAGAGAAAGGGAATGGACGTTTATACTACTGAGGAAATTCCGTATACTACTGCGGTTTTAGGCGGAAGCGCAGTTTTTCCTACCCTTTACGGCAAGGTCAGATGCAATATACCGCCGGGAACTCAGTCCGGCAGTAAAATACGGATAAAAAACAAGGGTATAGTGTCAATGAAAAACAAGGGCCAGTACGGTGACGAATATGTAACGGTACAGGTTTCTGTTCCTAAAAACCCTACGCCGCAGGAAAAAGAAAAGCTGCGGGAGCTGGCGGAGCTTGAAAAAGCATCATAGATGTTTAATCTGTGATGTTACAGATAAATAGAATAAACACCCTCTATGAGTAATAGATTTTAGTAATATTACTTTTAGGGGGTTTTTATGTATAGAGCAGTAGTAATAGGCGGAGGCTGGTCAGGAATTGCAGCAGCCCTTGGTGCAAAAAAAGCAGGCGCGGAGGTTACTCTTCTTGAAAAAACAGATATGCTGCTGGGTCTTGGCAATGTAGGCGGAATAATGAGAAACAACGGAAGATATACGGGAGCAGAGGAAAACATTGCGCTGGGAGCAGGGGAGCTGTTTGATATAACGGACAGATGCGCGACCCATACCAATATAGATTTTCCGGGTCACAGCCATGCCAGCCTCTACAATGTTATAAAGGTGGAGCCGCAGGTAAGGAGGCTTCTCAGAGAAAAGGAAATAGATATAAGGCTTGTGAGCAGAGCTGTAGACGTGGAAATGTCAGGAGAGAATATAGAAAGCATCACTCTTGCAGACGGTGAGAAAATACAGGGAGATGTGTTTATAGAATGTACAGGCTCGACCGGACCTATGGGTAACTGTCTTGCCTACGGCAACGGCTGCTGTATGTGTATTTTAAGGTGTCCGGCTTTTGGTCCGAGAGTAAGCCTTACGCAAAAAGCAGGCAGAAATGATATTATGGGAATGCGAAAGGACGGAGCTTTCGGAGCTTTCAGCGGTTCAGGCAAGTTGGAAAAACAGTCGCTGTCAGAGGAAATACAGAACAAATTAAACGATACAGGAGTTGCCATAGTCCCGGTTCCAAGGCAGCTTATAAATGAAAAGAAGCTGGAGCTTAAGGTATGCCAGCAGTATGCCCTTGAGGAATTTGCAGAGAACATAGTCCTGCTTGATACAGGATATGCCAAAATAATGACTCCGTTCTTTGAACTTGAAAAGCTTAGACAGATACCGGGCTTTGAAAACGCCAGATATATTGACCCTTATGCAGGAGGCAGGGGAAACTCGATAAGATATCTGTCAGTGGCTCAGAGAAACAATGCCATGAAAGCCGAGGGCATTGAGAATATGTTTTGCGGCGGTGAAAAATCGGGATTTTTTGTAGGGCATACAGAGGCAATATCCACAGGCTCCCTTGCAGGACACAATGCCGCAAGGCTCCTCAAGGGTCTGAGGCTTTTGGAGCTGCCGAGACAGATTGCGATAGGCGACCTTATATCCTATGCCAATGAAATGCTGGAAACAGAAAACGGACTTATGACCAGATATACATTTGCGGGAGCGGAATACTTTGCAAGAATGAAAGAAAAAAATCTGTATACTACAGATATAGATGAGATTAAAAAGCGTGTGGCAAGATATGACTTGCAGGGCATCTATTTGCAAAGAATAATATAGCGTCATAAGCGTAAAAGTGTTATTAGTGGTCTAAATGTCGAAAATTAATGGCGATTTAGACCACTAATCGTTAGCTTTGGAACGTAAGGAGATTATACCGGAAAGCAGTAAAATGTAGGCTGGGGAAAAATAAGACTGACAGATGCCGGAGAGTGCGCCTTTACTTTTTTACGGAGATAAATATAATAGACTTATGATATATCAACTTGTGAGTCTGTTGTTTGCGA
>CAKQOW010000067.1 GCA_934256595.1 uncultured Clostridia bacterium | reverse complement strand
ATATTATATTGTCAATTGACTATCTATATATTACGCCGTTTGCAGCAACGCAGTTTTTGCCGCTGCTTTTGCAGATATAAAGCTGCTTGTCCGCTTTTGCCATAATCGAAAGATAGTTGAGTTCTTCCGCTGATCCGCAGGCAACTCCAAAGGAAGCCGTAACGATGTTCTGATCCGGCAGGTCATTTCTCGGAACGGCGGCGTCGCGTACAGCTTCAAGAAGCTCGGATGCAATCAGGCGCGCTTCATCTTCGTTTGTATCAGGCAGGATAACGACAAATTCTTCGCCTCCGAAGCGGAATAAATACCTGTCGGACTTTTCGAGGACTCTGACAACGCTTTCGGAAATGGTCTTAAGGGCTTCATCACCTTTCAGATGAGAATAATTGTCGTTGTATGATTTGAAATTGTCGATGTCATAGATTATTACGCTTACCTTTTCGGGCGCCATTCTTTCTGCAATAAATGTGCGGTAGGCTTCCATCGCTTTTTTGTTCAGGGTGCCTGTCATTATGTCGTTGTATACAAGCTTGAGAAAAGAGTTGTTCACTTCCTTGACATATCTTTCGCTGGCGGACTGCCGCAGGAAGATGGAGCGTATGGCGATAAATCCTGCAAGAATTGAAAACCGCAAAAGAAAATGCTTGAACATATCATAGTTTTCTGCGTAAGGAAGCTGTCCGGGCAGCCACCAGCTTACTAATATAAGAATACATATGAATACAGTGTCAAAGCGTTTGTAGGTCGGCGCAATCATAATTACAAACAGATAGCACATTGAAATCGAAAGACCGATTTTGTGAAAATTGCAGGAAACCATAAAAACAGTAACGCTTGCAATTACAACTGTGTAGAAAGCCAGCAAAACAAATCCTGACAGCTGTGAGTCGTATCTTTTGTTTCTTGTTACAAAAATCAGCATGCCAAGGGAAGCGGCCACCATCATATAAAGGGGCACCATATCAATGGTTATTGTGGTTTTTAATACAATGTTTTTGACAAGATAAAAACTGTTGGTCAGCAAAAATAAAATTGCTGCAAAAAAGACTATGGCGAAATTCTGTTTCATAAATATGCTCTGCTGAGAAGGCACCTCATCAACCTTTGCTCCGAGAATATTATTGCAGAAGCTTTTAAATCTGGCAAAAGCCACATCTGAAATCTGAAAAGATAAGTCTTTTGTTATGTCGATTTTGTCTCTGTGTTTTTTCATATGCTCCTCCACAAAAGAATAAATAACGCTGATAGGCCAGTCTGTTATATATATTTTACATCGTTCATCCCTGAACGAAGCAATGTTTTTGAGGCTGTAGCGATAGGCGGGACAAAAAAGGTATGTTGTCGAAGGACCTTAAGCTGCCTCAACACGCCTTGTGTATAGATATATTAGATCTGCTTTTTTACCGGGGAATATACTTATGTTACAAATTCCTCGGGTGATGCCCTTTTTGAATGCAGTTTCAAATATCCTGCCAGACACAGCCCCTATATTATCCATATTTATTGTGTCTCTGACAGAGATAACTCTTGCGGGTTTAAACTCTTTTAATTCAATTTCTAATGATTCTCTTTCTTCCATAATACTTCCTCCCGAACAGATTTTATTCAGTTTTCTTCTGACAAGAGATTTCAGCTCTGTATCACTTTGAATTTTTTCAATTTCATCAGGCTGCCCTTTGAGAAGCGCCTTTAGCAGAATTGTATCACCGGAGCCGATCTCCTTTTTAATCTGCTCCAGCATGAGCCCTTATCTTTTCGGTTCGAGAATAAAAAGCAGTGCTGCCACCTGCTTCCCGCTGTAGTACCTGCGGTTTGTAAATTTATCGGTGTATGCGGGGACCGGCAGAGATATGCTGTCATAATGGCGGAGTGTCTTGGCTGAAACCTTGCCTGTCTGAGAAAACTGTCCTATAGTATACATAATTGTCCTCCTTTCATATACCGATTATATGGTCTGCCCTAAAAGGGAGAGTCAAGAGAAATTATCAAAAGTATTATAAAAAATGCTTCGGCTGCTTCTGCATAGCGGTTTATCATACCAAGAGCAATATTGCCGGTTTTCAGGCAAGTGTTTTTTTGTGTATTACCTCCCGCAGTACTTTTTTTACTGAATATAATGTGCTACAATAAATACATATTTTAAGTGAGGAGTGTTAGATATGAACAAAATAAGACTTGCAGTGCTGTTTGGAGGCGTTTCATCAGAGTATGAGGTTTCCTGCGTATCTGCATCATCAGTACTTGATAATCTCGACAGGGACAAATATGAAATATACAAAATAGGTATCACAAAGGACGGCAGATGGTTTCTGACTATGGCAGACACCGAGCAGATAAAGGACGGCAGATGGGCAGACCGCAAGGACAATATAAGCGCGGTTATATCACCTGACAGAGGCTGCCGCGGACTGCTGCTGCTAAAGGACACAGAAACCGAAAGCATCAGGATTGACTGTATCTATCCTGTAGTCCACGGCAAAAACTGCGAGGATGGAGTGCTGCAGGGACTTTTAGAGCTGTCAGGCATACCGTATGTGGGACCGGGAGTTGCGGCTTCGGCATGCAGTATGGACAAAGCCATAACCAAGCTCATAGCGGGAGCTGCCGGTATTAATCAGGCAGACTATGTTATTGTAACCGCAAGCGAGCTCAAGGCAGATGAAACTGCGACCCTTGACAGAGTTGAGGCATATTTTAACAAATACCCTCTGTTCATAAAGCCGGCAAACGAGGGCTCATCAGTGGGCATATCCAAGGTTCACGACAGAGCGGAGCTTGGCAGAGGACTGGCAGAGGCGGCAGGCTATGATGAAAAAATCCTTGTCGAAGAAACCATTGTCGGCAGAGAAATAGAAACAGCGGTGCTGGGAAATGATAAGCCTGAGGTTGCAAAGATAGGCGAGATATTCCCCTGCAATGAGTTTTATGACTACGAGGCAAAATATGCAGATATCGGTTCCAGAACAGGCATTATAGACGATATATCACCTGAGCTTGAAACGCAGATTAAAGAAACTGCAGTCAGAGTATTCAAGGCTATGGGCTGCAAAGGAATGTCAAGAATAGACTTCTTCCTTACCGAAGACAACCGTATCATATTAAATGAGCTTAACACTTTGCCGGGATTTACATCAATCAGCATGTACCCGAAGATGTGGGAGGCTGCGGGCGTGCCGTATCCGCAGCTTTTAGACAGACTTATAGCGCTTGCAATGGAATAATATGCAGGGAGGAACAGTATGAAAGTCAGATACACCACAATGATTGCAGACAATATGAAAGACTCCGTAGCTTTCTATGAGAATGTAATGGGCTTTAAGGTGCAGGAGGTATATAGCCTGCCAAACGGCTCGGAGATTACAATACTTGACGGCGGCGGCGCCATGATAGAGCTAATAGAGAGCAGGGACTTTGAAACAGGCCTTTATTCCATGGGCGTTGAGGTGGAAAATCTCGAAAAAACTCTCGAGGAAATGAGAGCAAAGGGCGTTGAGGTTACTATGGAGCCTGTAAGGACGCTGGTGGGGACAATGGCTTTTATCAAAGATCCCAATGAAGTAAACATTGCGCTTATTGAACATGACAGATAATATCGGCAGCAGGAGCGGATTATGCAGACACAGTTTCTAATGGTATATCTTATGGCGGGCCTTGCGGGATTTTCGGCAATAACCCTTGTGATGCTTGCGGTAAGAGGCAAAAAAGGCGAGAAGCCCGTAACCCTTTACTATATGACCGGCTTTGCCCTGAGTAATTTCCTGTTGGGAATTTTCTATATGTTTGAAAGCTTCCGCTACTGTATGGACGGAAGCTTTGAGTACGGACCATTAAACAGAGCTTTGGATATAGCTCTGTTTGTATGTCAGGGATATATGTGGGTTATGTTTCTTAATTTCTATATCAAGGACAGAAATCCTCTGTGCAGGGCTCTCAAAAAATATGCTCTGCCGGTCTATGCTCTGACCCTTGCCATATCTCTTGTTGCATACATATGGTTCTTTGATGAGAACTTCTTTGCAACGGGAACGGCAGGCTATGTGATGCAGCTTTTAATCGCTGCGGTTATGTCAGTCTATACCGTTCTGTGCACAATAGAAATGCTCTATGATACGGTGACACATCTGCTCAGAACCTATGTTACGGCGGTAACTGTCATGCTGGTTATAAACGGGTGGTGGAATGCGGCCATTGTCCTGAGGACAATCCGGGGAGTGACTGTCATAAGCGATAATTTTGACATAACTTCTTTCAGTCTGTTTATCATAGGGCTATGCAATATTATCTATATATACAGAACAGATTTCAGTCCGATGTTTTATCCGGCGCCAATCGAAGAAAGCGGGCCGGAGACAGAAGAAATCATAGACCGCATAGCGGCTTTGCATATGCTTACCCAGAGAGAGCGTGATGTGTTTGCTCTTGCTTATGAGGGTAAGACAAATCCTGAGATTGCAGTGGAGCTTTTTATCTCAAAGCACACAGTCAAAAGGCATATGCACAGTATCTTCGAAAAGCTTGATGTTTCAACGAGAATAGAGCTTGTGCATATGGTCAGAAACCAAAATGGACCAGGTGGGTTATAGAAAAAACTGAAAATTTGAAATAATATTAAAGCAGCAAATCGCTGCTTTTTTATATTTATATTTCAGGAGGAAACAGAAATGAAGAAAAAACTATTGGCGGCAGGCCTGTCACTGACACTGCTGGTGACTATGACTGCCTGCGGAAATTCAGGCTACAAAATCGACTCGGAGCTTTCAATGGCAGATGAGGTTCAAAGCTATGTCGATGCGGTAGATGCTCAGTATGCATACGATACAGCGTATACACTCTCCTATGACGAGCAGTACCTGTCAAATGAACTGGGCTTCAGAACAGCAGGCTCAGATGCGGAGCATAAGGCTGCGGATTTTCTGGCAGATCAGATGAAAGAAATCGGCCTTGAGGATATCGAAAAGGTCCCTGTTGAGGTTGATAAATGGCAGTTTAACGACGCGTCCCTTACAATAGAGGGAACAGACGTTGATATTATGCCGGCTTCATATGCAACAAACGGTACTGACAAGGACGGAATAACAGCGGAAATCGTAGATGTGGGAACCGGTACGGCGGAAGATTACGAAGGCCTTGACGTTAAGGACAAAATCGTTCTTGCAGGCGTTGACCAGTGGAACGAGGCATGGATAGATATGTATATGGCAGAGGCCGAGGTACACGGCGCTGCAGCTATAGTTACATATGATGTGGGCGGATATGCCACATATTCAGATGATATGATAAATATGCAGGACCTGTGCTGCAAGGACATTATGCCTTGCGTGAGCATAAGCAAAAATCAGTACAATGAAATTGCAGAGGCTATCAAAGCAGGAAACACAACTGCTACCCTTACTGTTGATAATATTGTAGAAAAAGACAAGGGTACAAGCTACAATGTAATAGGTAAAATTCCGGGCAAATCATCAGATCAGCAGATGATTTTCTCAGGACACTATGATGTGTACTTCAACGGTTTCCAGGACGACAGCTGCGCAATCGGACTTATATTAGGCGTTGCCAAGGCTATGAAAGAATCGGGCTATACACCTGAAAACGACATATACTTTGTATGTCACGGTTCAGAAGAATGGGGCGCTCTTGAAACACAGTACGACTGGACGACCGGTGCATGGGAAATGATTACACAGGCACATCCTGAATGGGCAGAAAAAACAATTGCAATGTTTAACTTCGAGCTTCCCGCTTTCTATGACGGTATGGAGCAGTCACAGATAAGCTGCGTTCCTGAATTTGCATCAATCGTAAAGAAATTTGCATCAGAGTCAGGGCTTGCAGCGGTAGCTGATATCTATCCTGAGGGACTGTCAGACGTATCAGTTGATACAAACTGTATGGAGGACGGCGTTTCCTACAGACACGAGGGCGTGCCTTACTTTATAGACATGCCGGGTACACAGGACGGCGACAAAGGCTGGATTCAGCAGAGATACCACACTGCAGCCGACGATCAGGATACCTACAGCGAAGATGTAATGATAACAAATATGAATATCTACGGAGCGCTTTCCATCTATATAGACAAGACTCCTGCGCTGGAGCTTGATATTACAGCAACCTGCGACGACCTCAAAGAAGCGGTAAACGAGGACTATGCCGATGCAGGACAGTATCTTGCAGCGGCAGACAAGCTGACAGAGGCGGCAGAAGCTAAAAACGCAAGAATAAAGGACATAAATGACAGATACGAAAAAGCAGTGGCTGACGGAGCATCGGAAGAAGAAATAGCAGATATCAGAGAAGAGGGAAAGAAAGAGAACAAGGAAACTCTGGAAGCCTTCAAATTCATACAGAACAACTTCATCGGAAACACTCTGGGAAGCGCTGTGCTGATTAAGCATACAAACTACATCAATAACCTTGATATGTTAAACGGTGTTATTGCGGCGCTTGAAAAAGGCGAAGCAAGCAACGATGAGGGAACGGGAGCTCTTGATATTGCCTATGGTCTTAACGGCGGCACTGAATACGGCTTCTATTCCTTCAGTGAAGAGGCTGCGCTTCAGGAGAGAGCTTCAAGTATGGAAAAATACAACCCTGAAAACCAGTACTGGAACACAGACAGAGGCTTTGAATATACAGAGAATACCTACAAGGCGCTGTATGGCATATTCGGCAAGATGGCTGACATAGAAGCGGGCAAAAAAGTTGATTTCTCAGATGAAATAGCAATTTACAAGAAAGCGGTTAAAGACCAGACTGCCTGCCTTGAAGCCGACATGGCAGATGAAACAAAAGCCATGAGCAGGCTTGTGGAAATGATTAAGTAAAATGCCGCTGAAGCAGTCCAAAAAATATTTGACATCGGTCGGTAAATGAGATAGAATAGTGCTGTGTCATATGCATGGCACTATTTTATAGTGCAGTTATATGAACAGAAGAGATAGCGACTGTGTATACGGGCTATCCGCTAATAAAAATTAGTAATGCCGAACAAGCTGAAGCACAGCTTCAACCCAGTAGGCAGAACCGAAACAGATACGTGCGATGTATCCCAGTAGGTAGAAAGGAACAAAGATGAAATCATTTATCGCAAAACCTGCAGAAGTTGAACGTAAATGGTACGTTATCGATGCAGAAGGCAAAACTCTCGGTAGACTTGCTTCAGAAGCGGCAGCTATCCTCAGAGGAAAGAAAAAACCTATCTATACTCCACATGTTGACTGCGGTGACTATGTAATCGTAATCAATGCAGAGAAGATAGAAGTGACCGGTAAGAAAAGACAGAAGAAAATCTACAAGCACCATACTGGATATCCGGGCGGCTTAAAAGAGATCACTTTTGAAAAGCTGCAGGCAAAGGATCCTTGCGAAATCATCAGACACGCAGTTAAGGGAATGATGCCTAACGGCAGACTCGGCAGACAGATGTACAAGAAGTTTAAGGTTTATGCAGGCCCTGATCACAATCATGCGGCTCAGAAACCTGAAGTATGGAATTTCTAAGGAAAGGGAGGAATAGACAATGGCAAAAATGCAGTATTACGGAACAGGCAGAAGAAAGTCTTCAGTTGCTAGAGTTAGATTAATCCCTGGAACTGGAAACATCACTGTAAACAAGAAGCCTCTTGAAGATTATTTCGGAATGGAAATAGTTAAGAGAGAAGTAAAAAGACCTTTTGAAATCGCAGGCTGTGAAGGTAAGTTTGACGTTATCGCAACAGTAACAGGCGGTGGATTTACAGGTCAGGCAGGCGCTTTAAGACACGGTATTTCAAGAGCTCTCTGCGCAGCAGACAAAGAAAGCTACAGAGCACCTTTAAAGGCTGAAGGTTTCTTAACAAGAGACTCAAGAATGAAGGAAAGAAAGAAATACGGTCTCAAGAAAGCAAGAAGAGCAAGCCAGTTCTCAAAGAGATAGGGAGACCTATCCCAGCGAGGAACGAGTTGCAGGAAGGTCCCCTGCCAGGGATTTGTCGCAGCGAGGATACTCTTTACAAAGACTCAAAACCCCAGTGTTTATACATTGGGGTTTTTATTTTGCCTAGAGTTAAACTTGTTTGTACAACTTGAACAAACAAGTTTTTTGATGTATAATTAACACTATAAAGGTATAGGAGTGGTTATGTATGATTAATATTGATTGTGAGTATAATATAAAAGAAGACATTAATTTTATATTAGAAACAGAAAGAATAAATAGTGCAGATCTGTCTGAAAGAACAAAAGTATCAAGAACCACGTTAGGCGGAATACAAAAAAGGGGCAAAGCTCGTGATGATGTTTGCGAAAAAATATATTCATATGCCTATGAGAACAAGTACAGGATTAATTCTGTTAAAGAAGAACTGATAAAAGAAAAATATCAGAATGTATTGTTTCACGGTTCCAAATATGGTTTATCAGAAGTCACGGTTGGCGGCTCAAGAGATAATTGTGATTTTGGAAAGGGCTTTTATCTGGGAGAAACATATAGTCAGGCATTATCGTTTGTTTGCGAAAAAGAGAAATCCTCCGTATATTCATTCAGATATTCGCTGGATAATTTAAATATTAAAAGGGTTGATTGTAATCTGGACTGGATGCTTGCTATCTGTTGTTACCGTGGAACATTAAAAGAATATGCATTGAATAAGAGGATTAACGAAATAGTGGCTGAAATAGAAGCTTCTGATGTGATTATTGCCCCTATAGCAGATAATAAAATGTTTTATGTAATGGCACAGTTTACTGATGGGGAAATAAATGCAGATGTTGCTCTCCACTCATTGTCGGCATCAAAGCTGGGGCTTCAATTTATATTCAGGACAGATAAGGCATTGCAGAATTTAATTCCGATTGAAAGATACTATCTTTCTGAGCCGGAACGTGAAGACTGCAGGAAATTTTTAAATGAGCGGAGTTACGAAATAGATACTAAGTTGAAGCTTGCCAAAAGAGAGTTTAGAACAGGGTTATATATTGAGGAAATATTAAAATGAAAAAATTTGATCATAATGGACTGCTTCTTGCAGAATATCAGGGAAAACTATTCGAAAACTCGAGAAAATTGAATTGCTCTACCGCAATATATATCAGAAGGTTTCTGCATTCTGATCTTCTCAAAAAACTGGATAAAAATGATCCGTCATACCTGTCGCTTGATGTAACTGAGGGGATTAACAGTATTTTAGAGCAGTTTGGGGACTCTGATTACGGTAAAGTGAAATATTCCAAAAGCGCACTGTTCTGGATGGGCTATATGTACAGGTATATTTCGTACACAAGAGAGCAGTCTACAAAATTTGTTATGGAGTTATTCAGCTATAAGCAGATGAATGATGTATACTACTCATTTCACACGCAGGATCCGGAGTGGTGTATTCAGAGTCTGCTGGAGATTAATAATTTGACTGATAGTATATTCGATAATAATCTTAGATTAAAGCAGATAATAAAGGAAAACGGAAGTTATTAAACTTGTTTGTTCAAATTGTACAAACAAGTTGGATGAGAATTAAAATATAAATGAATTGACATTTGTTTTTAAAATGGAGATATTGAAAGAGGTGATTTTTAAATGATGATTGCCTCTTTTTCATTGCGTATATATTGTATGTAGGTTAAAATGTAAAATATATAAAGCATGCAGGCATATATATGAGGTGAATTTTGGAGCAGGGAATAATTTTCAATATACAGCGATATACAATAAATGACGGTCCGGGCATCAGAACAGAGATATTTATGAAAGGCTGTCCTTTAAAATGCAGATGGTGCAGCAACCCCGAAAGCCAGAGGGCCGCAATAGAGCCGGGAGTATATTCCTCCAAATGTATTTCCGAAGATAAATGCGGGCTTTGCATCACAGCCTGCAGGCAGCAGGCACTGCTTTTTGCCGGAGGAAGCATAGCGGGAATAGACAGAAGCAGATGTATCGGCTGTATGAAATGCGCTGCCGCATGTCCATCAGAGGCTGTCAGAGCGTGGGGCGAAAAAATGAGCCTTGATGAAGTTATGGCGGTAATTGAAAAAGACAGAGCCTTTTATGAGAAGTCTGGCGGCGGAGTGACTGTATCAGGCGGAGAGCCTCTGGTGCAGAAAGAATTTACTCGAAGTATTCTTAAAGCCTGCCGTGAGGCAGGGATACATACCTGTCTTGAGTCAACATTCTGCACAGACCGGGAAACAGCGGAGGCTGCGGCAGAATATGCGGACCTTGTTATTTCAGACATCAAGCATATGGACAGCGAGGTACATAAAAAATATACAGGAGCCGGCAACGAAAAAATCTTAGCAAACCTTAAACGGCTGGCAGCCTGCGGGCACGATATGATCTTGAGAATTCCTGTTATTCCGGGGACAAATGATGATATGGAGAATATCATCAAAACAGC
>CAKQOW010000066.1 GCA_934256595.1 uncultured Clostridia bacterium | reverse complement strand
AGCTTCAGCTGCAGCTGCCCCGACTGGGCGCTGATGTGCAAGCATGTTGCAGCAGTTCTGTATGGCATAGGCGCGCGGTTTGATGAGGACCCGATGCTGTTTTTCACATTGCGAAGTATAGACGTGGATAAATTTATAGATATTACACTTAATGACCGGGTTGAGTCTATGATCGCAAATGCAGACAACCCGAGCGACAGAATAATAACGGAGAAGGTATCAGAGCTGTTCGGGATAATTTAGCAGGTATCCAATACAAAGAGCAGCACAGCAACATAGTCCGGTTATTATGAAAAAAACAGCTTTACGGCAGGATAATTTACGCAAACTTGTTATTCTTGTATACAATTTGTATACAAGAATACATTTTTTTGGTGCATTTATATTGCAGTATACCGCTTTAGCGTGATATAATAAACAGGAAGAAGTTACAAACTGGCTACAGCAGTTAAAAAGGGTAATATTAAAAAAGGCTATTGTCTGTACTGTGTGCGGAGGGATAGTTTTTTTATCTGGATGATATTACAAGGGGATTAAAGAGATAACGACAAAAGGAGGTAACAGATGTTCAGTTTCAGAAAGAACAAAAAAGAAGCAGGTGAGGCAGGAAAAAAATCCGCTAAGACCGCTGCAAAAGAAAAAGACACCAGAATAGTATTTAAGCACGACAAAAATGGAGTCGAAATTCCGTCAAAGGAAACCTTTATAAAGGATATGGCTGCAAAGCTTGAAAAGAATGAAGAAATTCCGGCGGAAGTCTATACAGCGCACAATGTAAAGCGCGGACTGAGAAACGCCAACGGCACAGGTGTAGTTGTAGGCCTTACCAAAATCGGTGAGGTACTGGGCTATACCACCAACGAAAAGAAAGAAAAAATCCCTTGCGAGGGTAAGCTCTACTACAGAGGATATGATATTGAGGATCTTGTTTCAAGCTGTATCAAAGAGAACAGATTTGGCTTTGAAGAGGTTACATACCTGCTGCTGTTCGGAGAGCTCCCTACACAGAAGCAGTTTGACGATTTCAAAGAGCTTCTCGGAGAGAAGCGCGAGCTGCCTTACGGATTTGCAAGAGATTCCATACTGACAGCACCGTCAAGAAATATAATGAACAAGCTGGCAAGATCGGTACTTACTCTTTACAGCTATGACAAAAACCCTGACGACACCTCAATAGAAAACGTCGTAAGACAGTCCATTGATTTAATAGGATATTTCCCTGCAATTATAGCTTACGCATATCAGGCGCAGCAGTCGTTCTTCTTCAACCAGAGTCTGCATCTGCATTATCCTGTTGCAGAGCTTTCAACAGCAGAGAATATATTAAGAATGATAAGACCTAACAGAGAGTACACGGATATCGAGGCTAAGCTTTTGGATGTCTGCCTGATTCTTCATGCAGAGCACGGCGGCGGTAACAACTCATCGTTTACCACTCATCTGGTATCTTCATCGGGGACAGATACTTATTCCACAATATCGGCAGCCGTAGGCTCACTCAAAGGACCAAAGCACGGCGGAGCCAACATTGCGGTTATAAATATGATTGAGGATATCAAAAAAGAAGTAAACGATATTACAGATTACAATCAGGTAGAGGATTATCTTGTAAGAGTTCTCAAAAAAGAAGCAAACAATAAGAGCGGTCTTGTATACGGTATGGGTCACGCTATCTATACATTATCCGACCCTAGAGCCAAGATACTCAAGGAGATGGCAAGAAAACTTGCACAGAGCAATGACAAAATGGACGATTTCCTTCTGTGCGATTTCATTGAAACCAAGACTCCCGAGCTGCAGAGGCAGATGACAGGAGTAGAAAAGCCAATGTGTGCAAATGTTGATCTTTATTCAGGATTTGTATATGAAGCGCTCGGAATTCCGACTGAAATTGCGACGCCTCTGTTTGCAACAGCAAGACTTTCGGGCTGGTGCGCTCACAGACTTGAAGAACTGACCATAGGCAAGAAACTGATGCGTCCTGCATACGACTGTGTAGAGGAACATAAGGAATATATAGAAATAGGCAAGAGATAAACTTGGATAAAAGCATCTGATTACGAATAATGTGCGGATGCTTTTTTTATGTAAAAAATTTTAAAGAACCTATTGACAGGGAAGGAAAGCAGGAGTAATATATAGACGATGATTAAACGATTGCTTAATCGTTTAATTCAAAAGGAGGTATGTCTATGAATAAATTACCGCACGATCACGGCACCAGTAGCGAATTTCTTGAAGCAAGGCCCTCAGAAGAAACCTTTGGCAAAGCTTCGGACGCATTTTCGCTGATAGGTGATTCAACAAGACTCAAAATATTATGGCTTCTGTGTCACAGTGAGGAATGTGTAATAAATATTGCGGCGGCTATTGATATGAGCTCGCCTGCAGTATCGCATCATCTGAAGGTGCTTAAGCAGGCCGGAGTCATAACCTCTAAGAGAGTCGGCAAAGAGGCCTATTACACTCTTGCAGACACCGAAGAGGCTGATATCATTCACAATGCAATTGATAAGATACTGGATATCAAATGCAACAGATAAATATGTTTAAGGTAAGAATAAAAAGGAGAACCTATTATGAAAAAATCATTCAAACTTGAAAATCTGGACTGCGCAAACTGCGCGGCTAAAATGGAAGAAGCAATCAACAAACTTGATTCAGTGGATAAGGCAGTTATAAGCTTTATGACACAGAGACTTACAATCGAAACCGAAAACGATATGGACGAGGTTCTTGACCAGTGCCAGAAAGCTATTGATAAGGTAGAAGATGACTGCAGAATAGTGAGATAGTTATGGATAAGAAAAAAAAGAAGAAACTGATATGCATAATAGTCGCAGCGGTACTGCTTGCTGCGGGAATTATCATAAAACATACAATAGGCGGGCCTGCTGTAATAGTTCTTCTTGTTCCGGCATATATCATAGCAGGATACGGACCGCTCATAAAGGCTGTGAAGAATATATCGCATGGGCAGATATTTGACGAGAATTTTCTTATGGCAATAGCAACTGTCGGAGCGATTGCTCTCGGGGAATACGATGAAGCGGTGGCTGTAATGCTGTTTTATCAGATTGGTGAATTTTTTGAGGATTACGCTGTTGATAAATCGAGAAAATCGGTTGCAGCGCTTATGGATATAAGGCCTGATTTTGCAGTTGTTCTAAAAGAGGGCAGAGAAGAAACAGTAGATCCGTATGATGTTAATATAGGTGATATTGTGCTTGTTAAACCGGGCGAAAAAATTCCTCTTGACGGGACAGTAATTGAGGGAAATTCCTCGATTGATACTTCGTCACTCACAGGAGAGGCTCTGCCAAAGGATGTGGAGGCAGGAGATGAAGTAATAAGCGGGTGCATTAATCTTTCGGGAGTTATCAGAATCAGAGTAACAAGTCTGTTTGAGGATTCCACAGTATCAAAGATACTTGAAATGGTGGAGAATGCATCAAGCCGTAAAGCTCCTGTAGAGAACTTCATAACAAAGTTTGCCAAGTATTATACGCCTGTAGTTGTTTTCTCGGCAGTTGCGCTTGCGATAATACCGCCGCTTGTAATAGCAGACGCCACATTCAGTACGTGGATATACAGAGCATTGCTGTTCCTGGTTGTATCCTGTCCCTGCGCTCTAGTAATATCAATTCCGATGAGCTTTTTCAGCGGAATAGGCGCAGCCTCTGCACGAGGTGTACTTGTTAAAGGCGGCAACTATCTGCAGATATTATCCAAGGTCAACACTGTTATATTTGACAAGACAGGTACGCTTACCACAGGTAAATTCAAGGTCGATAAAATCTGTGGTGATAATCCTGACGAGCTTCTGGCGCTTGCGGCAGCCTGCGAACAGTATTCAAATCACCCGATAGCTATATCAATCAAAGAGGCTTACAAAGGGGATATATATAAAGCAGACGATGTTCAGGAAATAGCGGGCAGAGGCATTAAAGCCACTATAGACGGAAAAGAGGTCTATGCGGGCAATGCCAAGCTTATGCACGAGCTTAACATCAGCAATCTGCCGGAGATTACGGGTACCACTCTTGTTCATCTAGCATACAGCGATAAATATCTGGGATATATTTCGGTTACAGATACCATCAAGGAAGATACTGTAGAGGGTCTTAAGGCGCTTAAAGAAATAGGGGTTACAGATCTTGTAATGCTTACCGGTGATAACAGAGAAACTGCAGAGAAAGTTGCAGAGCAGACAGGTATCACCGAGGTTCACGCAAATCTGCTTCCTGAGGATAAGGTGGCGATTGCAGAGCAGATACTTGACAAGGGCAGAATTGCAGCCTTTGTCGGAGACGGAGTAAACGATGCTCCTGTTCTTGCAAGAGTCGATGCGGGAATTGCCATGGGCGGTCTTGGCTCAGCGGCGGCTATGGAAGCTGCAGATGTAGTTATAATGGACGACAATCCTAAAAAGATTTCTCTGGCAATAAGAATAGGTCGCAAGACAGTAAGACTTGCCAAGGAAAACATATGGTTTGCCCTTATCGTCAAACTGCTGGTACTTGTTCTCGGCGCACTGGGCCTTGTAAACATGTGGGCTGCGGTTTTCGCAGATGTAGGCGTTGCGGTAATAGCAATAGCAAACTCTATGAGAGCGCTCAGAGTTAAATAAACATATGAATAAGGAAGATGTCTGTCAGTGCGGCAGGCATCTTTTGTCGCCCTTACAATAATCATAGGAATAAATAGTCAACAATTTAAGGAATTGATATGTAATAATCATAGGAATAAATAGTCAATAATTTAAGGAATTGATATGCGATAATCATAGGAATTATAATTACCTTGTTATATGACTGTGATATAATCCAGATAGTGAGCATAATATATATGAGATGATAATATGGCACAATATTATAATAGATTTGTTGAAAAAAGCATTGAACGTAAGATGAAATCATCTATAATCTAAAAATAAATAGACAAATATGGCATAATAGTATATAATAATGATATTAAAAAGACAGAAATGGCGTGATATTATGAATGGTAAAAAAGATTATCAAGAATATATTAGAGAATTAGGTCGAAAAATAAAGACATATAGAATTATGAAAGAAATGTCGCAGCAGGAGTTAGAGGATAAAACAGGTGTTTCTAAGAGAAGTATATCCAGATTGGAACAAGGAAAATCCCTGCAGGTTGATAATTTATTCAAAATACTTTTGGCTTTAGATCTTGGAGAAAATATAGAATTACTGGTTCCGGATCAGACTAAGCGACCAAGTTATTATCTTAAAAAGACAGATGATGAACCGAAAAGAGTACGCAAAAGAGCTGAAAAGAGCGAATTCAAGTGGGGTGATGAACAGTGAATGATACAGCTGAAGTTTATTTGTGGGGAACACGAATAGGAATTATTCATTTTGAAAACGGCAGATGGGCGGCAGTTGAGATAAAATTATGCGGAGAAAAGTTGATAGAAGAAGGCGTAAAACCTTGAAAAACTTAAACTATTGTTGATAATGATAATCTGGCTTTCAGAATGGTTCTTACCGCAACGGGCGCTACATACCGAAGAAAAGACGGCATCTATGCAGTGCCGATAAACTGCCTTACTGTTTAATAATAAATACTAAGATACCAGCAAGATGCGGGTGTCTTTTTTACAACAGAGAATTAACACTCAGGATTAACACTGTCGTTAATTCTATGAGTTTTAGTGTTAATTCTATTAAAAAATCGTTAATTCTAATGATTTTAGTGTTAATTCTTGTATTTTTGGTGTTAATGGTTTATACTAAGTATAGTATTTTCAAGGAGGAAGAATTAATGCAGGCTGATGCACTTAAAAAAATTGTATTAGATATAAACCATATGAAAACGGAAACACAGAATATTGAACTTAAAGCAGCTTCAAAGGGTTGTCCTACAAGGCTTTTTGATACACTTTCGTCATTTTCCAATCAGGATGAAGGGGGTATTATCATATTTGGTGTTGATGAGCGTAACAGTTATGCGATTAATGGCGTATATGATGCTCAGGATTTACAAAAGAAAGTAACAGAGCAGTGTAAACAGATGGAACCCTCTGTTCGTGCACTTTTTACCGTATGTGATATTGATGGAAATACTGTTGTTTCTGCTGAAATTCCGGGAGTCGATATTTCCGAGCGTCCCGTATTCTACAAAGGCGTTGGCAGAGTAAAGGGCTCCTATGTTCGTGTTGGCGAGTCCGATGAGCCAATGAGTGAATATGAGATTTACAGTTATGAAGCTTTCAGGAAAAGACTTCGTGATGATCTTCGTACAGTGGAAAATGCAAAAATGAATATGATTAACGAAGTCCGTATGGAGAAGTATCTTTCTGCAATTCGAAAGGAACGTAAAAATCTTGCGGAAAATGTTTCTAAAGATGAAATACTGGAGCTGATGGGAATTACCAGTGACGGCGTTCCTACCCTCGCAGGGCTTATGGTGTTTTCAAAGTATCCTCAAGGATATTTCCCTCAGCTTTGCATTACAGCTGTATCTCTTCCCGGAACAGAAATGGGAATTGTAGGAGATGACGATGAGCGATTTATAGATAACAAGAGGATTACGGGAGCAATTCCGGATATGCTGGAAGATGCCGTTGAATTTGTCCGGAAAAACAGCCGTATTAAAACAATAATTGATGATAACGGCCGTCGGGCGGATAAACCGGAATATCCTGTTAAAGCCGTTAGAGAAGCAATATTAAATGCACTTGTGCACCGTGATTACAGTATTCATACTGAGAATGTACCTGTTCGCATTGAAATGTATCGTGACCGTATGGAAATCATAAACAGCGGCGGGTTATACGGCAAAATTTCTATAGATGCTCTTGGCAAGGTACGCCCTGAAACAAGAAACGCTGCGCTTGCCAATATGCTGGAGGTTCTGAATATAACAGAAAACAGATATTCCGGTATTCCTACAATGCGTAATGAATTTGCAAAGGCAGGACTTCCGGCGCCGATATTTTCAGCCGTTCACGGAGAATTTAAGGTGATTATGAAGAATGGTCTGTATAGTGATGAAGAACCTGCGGATGAGGCTGTTGTAGAGTTTTGCAGCACTCCAAGAACAAGGGCAGAGATTGTGGCGTTTGTTGGTAAGTCTAAGAATTATGTGATGGCTAAGATTGTAAATCCACTGGTTCAAGGTGGGAAACTGAGGATGACAATACCGGATAAACCTAAAAGTCCAAATCAGAGATTTGTGAAAGCATAGAATTTAACTTGCCGGTAACTTGCACAGAAAAATTTTTAATAAGAAATAAGTAAAAAATAATAATGCTGAATAAAGTTAAAAGTCAAAATTAAAGAATTGGGAAGGTATAAAAATGGTAGGCGAGCAGTATGTAAGTGAAACACCTCAATATTTACGTATACTGTTTAAAGCAATAATAATTAACCTCAGGGAGAGTAATTTATCTCAGTGAGGTTTTTACAGCTTTTTTAAAATTCGATTTTATATTCCAATATTTTTCTCTGTTCAGCCTGAACTTCGCTGACAATAGAAACATTGCCGGTTAGCCCTTTTTTCTCTAAAATAAAATCAATGCTGGCTGCTTCTTTCTGTTGCATCTCCTTACCTGTTCCGCAAAGAAATTCATAAACTTTAGACTTTATTGTATTCTCAGGTTCAAGCCTCATTTTAACCAATGTTGTTATATCTCTATCCCCTTTGAAATAAACCAGTTCTGGCTCCGATGGCAATTTGCCACCATCAAACTCAATTTCAGATGCAATTTTTATATCTGAAAATTCCTTTTCTATAGAATTTTGATTAGCGGAAACAGCAGTGCTTGAATGTTTATTAAAAGGAATTTTGATTTTGCCTTGCTTCTTTGCAGTATTTGACACCAAACTCTTTTTGACCTCTTTAAATGAAATTTTGACTTTTTTTGCACCTAAGCATTGGGCTATCTGTTCTAGCTCGTGAACTTTAGCATCTTCAATATATTTAAAATAACTGTCTAGTTGGAGATACATATTTTCTATATAAGGATTTTTGTAATAAATAGTTTCTGTTTTATAAGGATAAAACTCTATTTCCAAATCCTCTGCATATTTGTTTAATAAACACAATATAGGTTTATCTTTTATTTTTTCTTGAAATCCCAAAGCATTTTTGCATACAGGATTTGCCATTTTCTTATCATATTCGATGAGCTGAATAAGGGATGGCATTGTGTATTCAGGGTTATTAATTTCCTCTAGCTTAATAGGATTGATTGTTTTTTTATCAAATTCATACTTTGCTTCCGCTACTTGTTCAGATATTATCCTAGCACCTTCTTTGGCTTTAACTGCACCCTTTTGTGAAAGATCTTTTCCGGTTTCTGTAATATCTTTTGCCATTTCTTTTGCCTTATCTCTTATGTTGTTGAATTCAAGTTTTGCCATAACATAAACTCCTTCAAATATTATTTAGAAAATATAAATCATTAAGATTAGTAATAACTATATTACCAGTTTCAGAATAAACCTTTTCTCAAAACTATTCAACTATTTTTTATTAAATGAATAAATTTAACTAACTTAAATGAGATGCCCGTATAAGAGCATCTCAATATTCAAAAGGAAATACCTACTTAGTCCACGTTCTGCAGGCATATTTGCACTGCTTTAATGCTGACTGGCATACCAGATTTCCGTCACTGTCATAAACAGCAACTCTTACCTTGTAGTAATACTTTGTTCCTTTTTTACCCGATGTATTTACATAGGTTTTAGTTGTTTTGGTTGCCTTTAGGCTGTAGCCTGAGGTCTTGCTTGTGGAACGATAGTATTTGTACTTTACAGTGTAGCCCAGCTTTTTGATGGCAGCTGTCTCAGCACTGTCTGCCTTTGCAGTAATCCTGATATTATTCTTTGAAGTCTTAGATGAAACTGCTTTGAAAGACATATCGTTTATAATATTTTTTACCTGAGTTAAAGCAGTCTGAGTATTGTCTGTATCTGTGGCTGGCTGGTTTCCCGGCTGTGCAGGAGGCTGCCCCGGCTGCTGACCGTTTGCCTGACCAGGCTGTCCACCGGGCTGACCGCCCGGCTGCTGCTGTCCCTGTAAACTTGTGGCTGCCTGCGCAGTTCCTGCACTTGAGTTATTTACATAAAGAGTATATGTGCTTCCCTCTGTAAGCTTTGCAGATGAGAATATAACGTATCCTGCATCTCTTACAGCCTTTGCGCTGTAAACTGTGTTTCCGTCAGAGTCCTTGATTGCTATGGTGCTGCCGGCCTTGACAGCAGATGCGGAAGCGCTTCCCGGCTGCTGCTGACCGTTTGCTCCGAAGATGACAAATGCCTGCCCCGAGCTTATGGTGTTTCCCATACCGGAAGCTCCCACACTGAGAACTGTGCCGCCTGTGATGCTTAATGTTCCGTCGCAGTCAAGAGGCTGATTGTCACCACTTGAAGCTGAGAATACATTAACAGTTCCTCCGGAGATTGTAAGGCTGCCGTTGGAGTCTATGCCGTCACCCTTTTCTGCATTGATATTAACAGTTCCGCCTGAAATATTCAGAGCAAAATCATAGTTTGTCAGATCTGAATTTGCAGCGTTTAAGCCATCATCCTCAGAAGTTATATCAATGTTTCCCGAACAGATATTAAGAGTTGCCGCTTCAAGGCCCTCGTATGATTTCTTAATATTGATAGCAGGACCGTCAGTTCCAGTCTTCCCTATATTCATAGTGTAGTCGCAGTGGATACCGTCATCTGCCGCGCTTACTGTGATATTGCCGCTTAAAATATCAAGTGTTGCCTCTGCGTTTATACCGTCATTTATATCAGCGGTGATATTCAGAGTCACATTCTGAATTGTCAGTGAAGCCTCACCTTCGGTAGCAGTAGTTGCGCCTGCCTTGATGCCGTTTTTACCATTGGCAGTTATATTAATAGTGCCTGTGCCGCCGATAGTGACATTTGAGCCGTTCTTACATTTTATAACGGCGTTTTCCGCATTTTCATTGTCTGCATAATTCTCATCGTTATTCTTTGCAGAGTCTGTCAGAATGTTTGCTGTGCCTGCGGCTGCAATAATTTTAACCTCAGTGCTTTTGTTGCACGCAACAGGCGCCGTATCGGAGCTTGTCAAACTCAGTCCGTTCATAACAAGGATTACTCCTGTTGTGCCCTTCTTTATCTTGATGGAGCCGTTACTGCACTTTCCTGAGACTATATAGGTCCCCGCCTTATTTATTGTAAGAGCAGTTCCTTCTGTCTTGTACCCGTCATAATCACCCTCTGTAACGGTAATTCCCGAATCTGTGAAAACAAAGCCTGTAGCTCCCTTTGCGCTGTATTCATCTGTCGCATAAGCTTTGCTGTCTGTTGACATCAGAGGAACCAGCGCCAGCAGCAGTGATATAATTACGGCGACTGCTGTTCCTGTAAATATTGTTTTTTGTTTATTCATTTTAATTAACCTCTCTTTCCTGATCTGCTGGTCACAGTGTAACAGTCTGCCCTAAAGCCAGGGGCTGTCGCATTAACGGGAACAAACCGTTAGGGCGATGAGCCCTTTTTGTGTGCGCTTATGTACTGAAAAAACA
>CAKQOW010000065.1 GCA_934256595.1 uncultured Clostridia bacterium | reverse complement strand
GAGGCAGGCAGCATGATACACGGCTGGTTTACGGGATTTTTCCCTTATGATGAGCCTGAATATACAATTACCGTCTTCTGCGAAGACGGTAAATCCGGCGGAAATTCAGCCCTTAAAGTATTTGATCAGATTGCCGAAACCTTGAGGTAGTCCCTGAGCTTCTGCAAAGCCTTTTTTTCTATTCGCGAAACATAGGAACGGCTTATTCCAAGCTCTGAGGCTATCTCTCGCTGAGTTTTGGTCTCACAGCCTTTAATGCCGTAGCGCATCAGAACTATCTGCTTTTCGCGGTCTGTAAGAACCTTATCCAGTGACCGCAAAAGCTGGGAAACCTGGATTTTAAGGCTCAGATTGTTGAGAATGTCATCGGGGTCTGTACCCAGGATGTCATCAAAACTTATGGAATTTCCGTCCTTGTCAACACCGATGGGCACGTTTAGTGAAACCTCGGCTTTGATTTTTTTTGTGCTTCTTATGCACATAAGTATTTCGTTTTCTATACATCTGGAAACATAGGTGGCAAGACGGGTGGCTCTGCTGCTGCTGTAGGTGTCAATGCCCTTTATCAGACCTATTGTACCGATGGAAATAAGGTCGTCTGCAGGCTGACCTGTACCTGTATATTTTTTTGCTATATGCGCAACAAGTCTCAGATTGTGCTTTATCAGAGTTTCTCTGGCAGACATATCACCGCTGCTTAACTTTTCCAGACAGGAAATTTCGTCTTCCTCAGTCAGCGGCATAGGAAAGGAACTGCTCATATATGTAACCCCCTCTTGTGCTTTTTACTATATGCACAAAAGAGGGCTAAAGTGCCTGACCGGATTAAATTGGCATGTCACTATTTAAGTGTAAATGACAGACAATCTGTGCACTGGTCCATTGTAGGATTACATTCGTGTGTTCCTATTGACACGCAGTTGAGGGAACAGTAATTCTGGCTTCCCGCATGATGTCTGCAGTTTGATACTGAACACTTTACGCTTTCGTTGATTTTACTCATAATATACCTCCTTGAATTTTGATTACAGATATATTATTGCCGCAGACGGATAAAAATATTTCAGTAATAGTTGTATGTCAAGTTTAAAAATGTTAAAATAATATGTATGATTTTTTATATAAAATCACAGCAGAGCCCTCCCGAATTAATTCAGGAGGATAAGAATGATAATTAAAGAACTTCCGGTCACCGAACGACCGAGAGAAAAAATGATTCGGTACGGCTGCAGCGCCATGTCAAATGCGGAGCTTCTGGCTGTCCTTATAGGCAGCGGCACCAGAAACAAATCTGCAATAGAGGTGGCGCAGGACATACTGGCTATGGACGAAAGCGGCATCAGCTTTCTGGGCAGATGCACGCTGGAGGAGATTTCGGCAGTCGACGGCATCGGCAGCGCCAAGGCCTGCAAGATACTTGCAGCCTTTGAGCTGGGCAGGCGGATTGCCACAAAGCCTGCGTCAGACAGAATAGTGATTAATTCTTACAGTGATGTTGCAGAGCTGTTTATGGAAAAAATGCGCTATTATCGTGAGGAGCATTTTCACGTTGTGCTTGTAAACGCCCACGGCGGCGTAATTTCAAGCGAAGAGATTGCAATAGGGGATATAATGTCTATGGTGATACACCCCAGAGAGGTGTTTTCCATGGCAGTCCGCAGGGGCGCCGCAGGCATTATACTTGCCCACAATCATCCCAGCGGAGACTGCACTCCCAGCGCAGACGATGTAAACACCACGAAGCGTCTTGTTGAGGCCGGCAGGGTTATAGGCATCAGAGTACTGGATCATATAGTCATAGGTGACGGCACATTTACAAGTATGAAAGACAAAAATCTGATATAATCTATATATCAAAAGGAACAACGGAGGACAAAAAATGGGAAGCTTTTTCGGAACAAACATAGGAGTGGATTTAGGAACAGCCAACACACTTATTTCAGTAGACGGCAAGGGAATTGTTCTTAACGAGCCATCGGTTATAGCAAAGGATACAGACAGAGATGTGGTTCTTGCGGTGGGTCAGTCCGCAAAGGATATGCTGGGCAAGGCGCCTGCACACATCAAGGTTGTAAAGCCTCTGGAAGAGGGCGTTATATCGGATTTTGATATGGCTGCGGATATGCTTGCCACATTCTTTAAGCAGATGATGGGACAGAGAGGCAAGATTAAAGCAAGAGTTGCCATAGGTGTTCCAAGCGGCGTTACAGAAGTTGAAAAAAGAGCCGTTGAAGAAGTTGTAACAAACCTCGGCCCTAAGGAAGTGTATATACTTGAGGAGCCCATGGCTGCAGCAATAGGCGCGGGTATGGACGTTGACGGTACAACAGGCTGCATGATAGTTGATATAGGCGGCGGTACTACAGATATTGCAATCATAACTTTAGGCGGAGTTGTATCAAGCAATTCAATCAGATATGCGGGAGATAAATTCAACGATGCCGTAATGCAGTTCGTAAGAAGAAAATACTCGCTTCTCATAGGAACCAAGACAGCCGAAAAACTCAAAAAAGAAGTGGGCTGCGCTATGGCAGACCTTGATGAAAACGGCAACGAAATCATATATACTGCCAAGGCAAGCGGCAGAGATATAATTTCGGGGCTTCCTAAGACAATAGATGTAACCAGCAGAGATCTTGAAGAGGCGCTGTCAGAATCAGTAGACGTGGTTGTTGACGGTATCAAGGCAACTATCGAAAAAGCGCCGCCTGAAATAGCGGCGGACGTTGCCGAAAACGGTCTTGTGCTTTCCGGCGGAAGCAGCCTTTTAAGAAATCTTGATAAAGTCATCACAAAGAGAACAGGTATGCAGGTTACAATGGCGGAGAACCCGCTTGAGGGCGTTGTTCTCGGCGCTGCCAAGGCGCTCGAAGATGTAGAGAAACTCAAAATCTACATAAAGAAATCACGCAGATAATAAGAACAGGAAAACGGGGATATGAATTGGATTCGTGAGCATAAATTAATAGTCGGAATTATAGCGGCGGTAATTGTCCTTGCCGTAATATGCTGCATATCTTTCAGCAGAGGCGGAGGCTCCGGCATTGCAGGCAAGGGGGCAAACGGTGCCGTTTCCGCAGGCGAGGGAGCTGTCACCGGAGGTATGTCAAAGATTGAAAGCATATTTGCCGGCATCTTCAATTACAGGTCTGTAGTAGACGAGAATGCGGCGCTGAGGGAGGAAGTTGCCAATCTGGAGCAGCAGCTTCTTGACGAAAAGATGTCAAACGATCAGCTTAAACAGCTCAAAGACCTCTCAAAAGCGCTTAACTACAAGGCTGCAAAGAACAGAGAACTTGTTTCGGCGGACATCACATCTTTTGATAATTCCAACTGGATAAATACATTTGTAATAAACAGAGGCACCTCTGACGGCATAGCCAAAGACGATGTAGTTGTAAACGGCACAGGCCTTGTAGGCAGAGTGCTTGAATGCGGCAAATCGTGGTCTAAGGTGGTTTCTGTAGTAGACGAGAACAGCAATACCAGCTTTATGGTTTCGAGAGATACGGAGATTTTAGGAATACTGTCAGGCGACGGCAAAGGCGGGCTTGACGGCTATGTGCTGGATGCAGACTCCGGAATTATAGAGGGAGACGTGCTGCTTTCCTCAGGTATGGGAATGTATCCGTCCGGCATAGAGATAGGAACGGTTACGGCAGTCAATTACAACAGTGATACACAGCTAAAAATGATTACGGTCAAGCCGTCTGTCAATTTCAGAGGTATACTGAAAGTTGCGGTGATAATATGAAATACAGATATGCATGTTTAATATTTGCGCTGGCTTTTATATTGCAGACTACAGTGTTTGGTATGCTGCCGGTATTTGGAGTTTCAGCAAATCTGCTGCTGTGCTGCTGCGTGGTGATCTCCTTTGCGTGCACAGACAACAATGCAGGCATTGTTATCAGCGTTGCAGCGGGACTTCTGTATGATGTCTGCTTCAGCCAGTATATGGGGGTTACGGCGCTGCTGCTTTTGCTTATTGCAGCAGGCTGCATTGCAGTCAGGACATTCCTTTTAAACTCTGAGAATTTTATGTCAATGCTGGTGGTTTCTCTTGGGTCGGTATTTGTATATTACAATTTTTTCTGGATTATATACAGACTGGCAGGCAGCGGCTACAGCTACCTTTACATGCTTGAGAAGCTTCCGGTATATATAGTTCTCAACGTAATTATAATAATGATAATGTATGCGATAATAATAAGAAAGGTTGTCAGCCACAAGTCTGACAGGTATTCGGTATGGGGAGGCTATTAAATTCCAGGTATAAGCAGGTTATGGCAGTTTTTCTGGTCCTTATGGCAATATTGGCCATAAGGCTTTTTGTAATTACTGTAATTCAGCACGGACAGTGGTCTGAAAAAGCAGTCAGCCTGAGTACCAAGACAATAACGACCTCTGCTCCAAGAGGCGATATATATGACAGGGACGGTGAAATTCTTGCAACCAACAAGCAGGTTTTCAACGTGAGAATGTACAGCTCCGGTATGGAATCCAAGGAATTAAACGAGGTTTCATACAAGCTGATTAAGCTGTTTAAGAAAAACGGAGATAAATATGAGGATAATTTTCCTATCAAACTCAAAAACGGCAGCTTCTATTATGAATTTGACCGGGAAATACAAAGCTGGCTCAAAAGCCAGAATATGCCTGTAACCTATACGGCGGAGCAGGCGTTTAACCAGATAAGAAAGAACTTAGGGATTTCTGACGATTTAGATGTGTATGAGGCGCAGCTTGAAATGCAGAACACATACGGTGTCTATCCGCCTATTTCAGTCGGCGCTGTAATGAAATACACATACGAAAACGAAAAGAAAACATTCCTCGAAAGATATCATATAATTGATAAACTCGAAGAAAAAACAGGAAAAAAAGACATAGCTGTATCGGACGTATCCGCTGAAACAGCATTTAATACGATAAGAGACTCTTTTGAGATAAACAAGGATGTTTCAAACAGAAAAGCAAGAAACATTATGGTTGTAAGGGATGCTCTTGACGAGCTTGGGTACACCAGATATCTGCCTGCTGTTCTTGCCAAGGACGTATCTGAAAAAACCATAATCGAAATACAGGAAAACCCGTCGGAATATACAAATGTTGAAATAGCATCAGAGTATATCAGATTTTATCCGTCAGGCTCATTCGCATCTCATATACTTGGATATATGGGCTCAATTTCAGACAGCGAAAAAGAAGAATATGTAGAGCAGAAAGGATATAACGCAAGCGACCTTATAGGTAAGGACGGCATCGAAAGCAAATATGAATCGACACTCAAGGGTACTGACGGAAGCAGAACCGTAAGAGTAGACGTAATGGGCAATCTCGTCGAGGTTATAAGCGAAACCGACCCTGTTACGGGAGATGATGTGTACCTTACCATTGACAAGGATATACAGAAATCCGTTGAAACAAATCTCGAAAAGGGCATTAAAGCCACCAGCACCGGCGGCGCATTTACAAGCAAATACGGCAATTATGTGCCTAAGGCATCATCAAAATGCGAATCGGGAGCTGCAGTTGTGCTTGATGTAAGTACCGGAGATGTGCTGGGAATGGCAAGCTATCCCGACTTTGACCCTAACCTGTTTGCTACGGGAATTTCCTCAGAGGACTGGAATTCGCTTCAGTCAAAGAACACCAGAGACCCGCTTTCAGCGCAGCCTTTATACAACATAGCGACAAGAAGTGCCGTTCAGCCGGGTTCAACCTTTAAGCCTGTAACAGCTACGGCAGCCCTTGCAAACGGACTTAATCCTAATATGGGCCTTAAAGACGGAGGCTATGTAGAGGTCGGAGATCAGAAATACAGATGTCTTATCTATACTGACTATCATACTACTCACGGCTATGTAAATCTTGCGCAGGCAATAGGTGTTTCCTGCAACTACTATTTCTTCGATATAGGGCAGGGCAAGGATTACTATACAGGCGGATCGCTGGGATATAAATGCGGCGTAGATGAAATCCTCAAATTCGCCAAGCTTTACGGGCTTGGAGAGTCTACGGGAATCGAGCTTACCGAAACAACTACAGTTGCGCCGTCGGCAGAGTCAAAGATGAAGGGCACTGAAGCGTCGGTAAGAAACATACTGTGGACCAGATCCAAGATGTATTTCAAAAAATCAGTACTTGAAAATGAAGCTGTGCTGACAGAATATATAAACGAGATTGCGGGCTGGACAGAAGAGAACCCTTCATATGAGGCCATTCTTGACAGACTTCCTGACTGCGGCATCAGAGAAAGCAAGGTAAGCGCAGTTGCAGACCTTATTAAATTCTCATATTTCAATCAGGCAGGCTGGACTGAGGGCGATGCTCTGAATATTTCAATCGGACAGGGCGAAAACTCATATACTCCGCTGCAGCTTGCAAACTATGCGGCTACTATCGGAAACAAGGGCGTCAGAAACAAAGTCAGCGTGGTTAAGAGCGTTGGAGGACAGGGCGTTAAGAAAAAAGAAAAAGGTACTGACATCGGAGTCAAAAAAAGCGACTTTGATTATCTGCTGGCTGGTATGAAAAATGTAACAACAATGTCAGGCGGCAGCTTGACCAGTCTGTTTAAAGACTTCCCGATATCAGTGGCAGCCAAGACAGGTACAGCCGAAAGAGCAGGTAAAATCAACACATCAGATGAGGTTTCATATATTAAGTCACATCTTTCCCAGATGACAGGCACTATCTCGTGGAAGCAGGTTGAAACCGAAATGAACAGGATAATGAAAGAATATCCTAATATATATACCTCTCGCGATGTAGCGGTAAGACAGGCTTTATATAATCTGAGCAACGGAAGTATAAACTCAGAGGTTATGGACAGATGGAAAGGCGAATACGAAAACTTTGCGTGGACGATAGCAGTAGCGCCTGCAGATGACCCTCAGATTGCAGTCTGCGTGCTTCTGGTTCAGGGTAAGACTTCGCTTAACGCAGGTGTGATAGCAAGGGAAATAATCGGCGACTATATGGATATTTCATCTGAAACAAAATATAATAACAAATTTGATACTCAAACAGAAATGAATTAAAGGAGATAAAGTGGGAGAAATTATTTTAGTTGCATCAGGCAAGGGCGGCACAGGTAAGTCAGTGTTTGCTGTGAATATGGGAGCTGTACTTGCTGACAAGGGGTATAGGGTTGTTCTGATTGATATGGATATGGGGCAGGGAAACCTCGATCTTTATCTGGGACTTCACAATAAGGTTGTATATAATGTGTATGATGCAGCAATGGGTATGTGCCGCATGAAGCAGGCGCTGATCAAAGACAGCAGATATGACTGCCTGTACCTGATGGCGGCGCCGCCGCATACCAACGACGGCAATGTGACCCCCGAAAGACTTACAGCCATGTATGAGGATTTAAAGGAAAAATTCGATTACATAATTATAGATGCGCCTACGGGAGTTGAAAGCAACACCATGCTTGCGGCAACACAGGCAGACAGGGCGGTCATAGTGGCAACGCCGGACTACGCTTCCGTCAGAGGCGCAGATGTGCTCGATATGAAGCTCAGAGAAGCCGGCATAGACGAAAGATACTACGTTATAAACAAGGTCAAGGCGCAGATGATGGACGCAGATGGCGTTCCGTCATTTGGAGAGATAGGAATGCTGATACGCTCCAAGGTTGTAGGAGTTATACCTTATGATGACAACATTGACTTTTCGGTCAGTCTCGGGACGCCTGCGGCAAGCGACAGCAGGAATATAATGAAAGACGTCTTTAACAAAATTGCAAGGAGAATTATAAAACAGTAATGGAAGATAAATTTTTACAGGCAGTTGAGCAGCTTCGAAAAGAGGGCGATATGGAGTCGCTTCTTGAAGTATTAAAAGTAATAAATTCTATGATAGCCACAGGCGGACAGATAGTTACGCCGATAGAAATTCCCGATGACATAGGCGACGGTGAGGTTAAAGCAGAGGACATCGAGCTTAAGCATCTTACCATGGACGGAAAAATCAAATACCTTGCGGCGTTTACTTCAATGGACGAGCACAAAAAAGGTCCCGAGGGCGCGGCGCTCTTTATGCCGGTTAAGGAACTCATTGATACTGTTACCGCAGCTGAGGATATTGAGGGCATAGTTATAAATCCGTGGAGCAGCTCATTTATACTGAGCAAAGACCTCATAAGCATACTTATGGATATGGATAAATCCAAAACCGTAAGAGCAAGTCAGGTTTCAGGCGACTTCTATGTCCATATGATGGAGGAACGCCCTGTCAATATAATTGCGGCGGTCAAAGCAAAAATGCCCGAATTTGAAAATGTCAGCAGAGTATATATTACAGGCCTTAACAACAACGGCAGGGAAAGCTACCTGCTTATGGTGGAATTCAGTGGTGAAGAGCCTGACAGCCTGTTTGAGAGAATACTTGCGGTGCTTCCAAACGGAGAAAACGGTCTCAAAATAGACGTGACACCGTATACCGGAGATATACCGGGAGTGGCAGAGCTGATATATCAGAAATAACAGAAATAAGGTACATTAACCAGGTGATTAAGCTAAAGAAGAACTCTATAACCGACAGGGTTCTTTTTTTATTGACAAAACACCGAGGGGGGGGGTATACTTTAAGAGTAAAACTAAAGAGGGCAAATCTGTCGAAAGACAGGGACGCAAAGCTACAGGGCCTGAAGCTCGATTGAGTATGGCTGCCAGTTACATAGGAGTGAGGAATATATAACGACAGCGGGACAGGCTAAAGCTTGTCCTTTTATTATGGCAGAAGCAGCCCTTGAGCAACAAATAACTTATTTAAGGAGGGTAAACAAATGAAGAAGTTATTGGCAATAGTCATAAGTATGGCTATGATAGTAGCAATGATGCCAATGGGGGTATTTGCAGGTGATGAAACGTCTGAAGGGGATACTACTTCTACAGATAAAAATTATGTAGCGCAGATAGGCGAACAGAAATATGAAACACTGGCAAAAGCTGTTAAAGCAGCGGAAGAAAGTGGAGAAATCACTAGAATTGTAATGACTAATAGTGTTTCGGAGCTAGATACAATTAATATAGGAAACGGTAAGAAAATTACTTTAGATTTGAATAATAAAAATATTGAATTTAAAGCGGATAACTATTTTAAAGTAGAAAATGGACAGTTGGAATTAACAGGCAAAGGGAATGTTAAATCCAGCTACAAAAGTGAATATAAATCCACTATTTATATGGTAGGTAGCGCCGAGGATAAGGCTGATTATTCTGTAGTTACTGTTGGACCAGAGGTAACTATCGAGAATGTTGGAAGCTATGGTGCTGCTATAGTAAGTGCACCAAATACAGATAAAGCTTATGGTGCAAAATTCGTTATTAAGGGAATTATAAAGTCTACATATGGTTTTACAGTAAATGGTTCTATTAAACAGACAACAGGCAATATTCCAAAAGTGATTGTATCTGGAACTGGAAAAATTGAAGGGCCAGAAGGCGCTGCTATTTATGCTGCAGGATATGCTGAATATATAGTAGAAGGTAAATTAGAAGGAAAATATTTTGCAATTGAAATTAGAGCAGGAAAATTAACTATTGCAGATGGGGCAACACTTGTTTCGACTGGTGATTTTAGTGATCCAATCCCTAATGGAAATGGTTCTACAGTCACTGGGGCAACAGTTGCAGTATCTCAACATACTACTAATTTACCTATTGAGGTGGTAATAAATGGTGGCACTGTTTCTTCGACAGGAACAAATGGCTATGCACTGTATGAGATAGATACTGTTAAAGATGAAGCAGAGGAGAATATTGCGAAGGATGTAAATGTTAAAGTAAATAATGGAAACTTTAGTGGTAAAATATATAGTACTAATAATAAATTAAAAATCACTGGCGGTACATTCTCATCAGATCCTAAAGCATATATAGCTGATAACCATATTGTTTATGCTGAACCAGAGAAGTATACAGTAGAACCGTTTGATGCAGATAGAGCAGGTATTAAAATCGCACCATTAGAAGATAGAGGCAACAATATTCTTAAGAAAGATTTAGAAGAAGGATATAGACTTGACTATAAAGGTAACGCTGTAACTATTAATGTTAGACCGCAGTTCCATAAAAACGGAGCAAATCCTGCAGTAATAGGCAAATGGATAGGTATTGCTGTACCTGTACCAGCAGGCGCAACAAAAATAAACTGGACAGTTAACGGAACTTCTATCGGTGAAGATAATTGTGATGGTAATAACATTGACTGGAGAGATGATAACGGAGTGAATTATGAAACTCTGTACTGGAATTATGCGACAAAGAATATAACTTCAATAAGCTATAAATTTGACAATGTAGGAGGTACTAATACAGTTAATATCGCTGTAAATGCTACTCCGACAGAGGTTAAAGCGGCTCCATTACATGATAATGCTAAAGATAATCCTATTGCAGATAACGCTTTATACAGCAAATATAAAGTAGATTATGCTAATGGAACAGCAACAATTACTGTTAAAGGCTTAAAAGCTCATACAAACGGAATTGGAACTGTAGGCAAGTGGGTAGGAATTGCTGTTCCTGCAGACTGTAAAGAAGCAGATACACACCTAATCTATAAGTATGATGATGGTAACTGGAACGAAGCTCCGCTGAATGGAGAAGGTGGAGAAAAATGGACTGCTGCAGATGGCAAGGACTATGTAAGCTTTTATATGGATGCTGCATCTGTAAAGAACAGAACAATAAGCTATGCGTTTGGAACTTTAGCAGATAATGGTGAAATTCCGACTACTGTAACAGGTGTGAATACTGTTAAGGTTAATGTTGTAGAAGAAAGCGAATATACTGGTGGCGGAGCAGTTGTTCCTCCGACTACAGACAACGTAACTAACAACACTACAGATAAGAGCACAACTGCTGACCTTACCCCGGCTGTTTCCGATAACAAGTCAACCACTACAGTAGACAATACTACTGCAGATAAGATTGTTGACAAGGCAGTAGAAAACAAATCAACAGAAGTAATAGTTGATGCAACAGGTAACAATACTGTAGCTTCATCAGAAGTAGCTATACCTGAAAAGACAGTTAAGGAACTGGCTGAAAAAACAGATGCCAATCTGGTTATTAAAACTGACAACGGTCAGGTTGATTTAGACAAGGCTGCCCTTGCAGCAGTAGCAGAGCAGGCTGGAACAACCGGTACTGTAACACTGGTAGTTGAAACAGTTAAGAAAGATGAAAACATCTGCCATGTAGACCTTAAGCTTGTAACCTCAAACGGAGCTGTTAAAGACTTCAAGGGCGGTAATGTCAAAGTTACAATTGACCTTGATAAGGAGCTTGCAGCTAAGGAATTAGTATGCGTATATATTGATGACAATGGTATCTACACATTGGTAGAGGGAGTTC
>CAKQOW010000064.1 GCA_934256595.1 uncultured Clostridia bacterium | reverse complement strand
GGACTGGAGCCTGTCAGAAAAAGACCCGGTATGTATATCGGAAGTACAGGCCCTAAGGGACTTCATCATCTTGTATATGAGATAGTTGACAACAGTGTGGACGAAGCCCTTGCAGGATACTGTACAGAAATAAATGTTACTATAAACAAAGACAACTCAATTACGGTTGAGGATAACGGTCGAGGTATGCCTGTGGACAAGCACCCTAAGCTGGGTATACCTGCAGTTGAGGTAATACACACGGTACTTCACGCCGGCGGTAAATTCGGCGGCGGAGGATACAAGGTTTCCGGAGGACTTCACGGTGTAGGAGCATCAGTTGTTAATGCCCTTTCCACCCGTATGGAGGTAGAAGTCAAAAGAGACGGCAAAATATACAGACAGGCCTACGAACAGGGCAAAACTGTAAGTAAGCTTGAGGTTGTGGGCGATACTAAAAAAACAGGATCAAAGACCACCTTCTGGCCTGACGCCGAGATTTTTTCGGAAACAACTGAATACGATTATGATACTCTGCAGCACAGACTGAGAGAAACAGCTTTTTTAAACAAGGGCATCAAAATAACTCTTGAGGACAAAAGAGAAAGCAATAAGAAAAAAGAAGTATTTCATTATGAAGGCGGTATCAAAGAGTTCGTAAAGCATATGAACCAGAACAAAGAAGCGCTTCATAAGGATATAATATATTTTGAAGTAAAAAAAGCAGACGTGTGCGAAGCAGAAGTTGCCATGCAGTACACTGACAGATACAATGAAATGATTTTATCCTATGCCAACAACATAAACACTGTTGAGGGCGGTACTCATCTGGTGGGCTTCAAGTCGGCGCTCACAAGAGTATTCAATGACTACGCAAGAAAAAACAAATTCCTGAAGGACAGCGATCAGGCTCTGTCGGGCGAGGACGTAAGAGAAGGTCTTACCGCCATAGTTTCTGTAAAGCTTGCCGAGCCGGAGTTTGAGGGACAGACAAAGGCAAAGCTTGGAAACACAGAAATGAGAGGCTTTGTTGAAACTTCAACAAACGAAAACCTTATGGCTTTCCTTGAAGAAAATCCTGCTCAGGCAAAAATTATAATGGAAAAATGCCTGAGAGCGGCCAGAGCGAGAGAGGCAGCCAGAAAAGCCAGAGAGCTTACAAGACGTAAATCAGTTCTTGATTCAAACTCACTTCCGGGCAAGCTTGCAGACTGCTCATCAAAGGATCCTGCCGTTTCAGAGATATTTCTTGTCGAAGGAGATTCGGCCGGAGGCAGCGCTATTGACGGAAGAGACAGAACACGTCAGGCCATACTGCCGCTTCGAGGCAAGATCTTAAACGTAGAGAAAGCAAGACTTGACAAGATTTTAAATTCAGATGAAATCAAGAATATGATTACGGCTTTCGGCTGCAATATAGGCAATGACTTTGATATCGAAAAGCTCAGATATCATAAGATTATAATAATGACCGATGCCGACGTAGACGGAGCGCATATCAGAACTCTGCTTCTGACTTTCTTCTACAGATATATGCCGGAGCTTATCAGACAGGGCTATGTCTATGCAGCTCAGCCGCCACTGTTCCAGGTTAAGCAGGGCAAGGACGTTTACTATACCTACTCTGACAGAGAGCAGGAGGCGCTGCTTGCAAAGATAAACGGCAAAGGCAAGATTAATATTCAGAGATACAAAGGTCTTGGTGAAATGGACGCCGAGCAGCTTTATGACACTACAATGTCATTTGAGCATCGTACATTAATTCAGATTACAATTGATGATGCGACCAGAGCCGATGAGATTTTCTCAACTCTTATGGGCGACAAGGTTGCACCGAGAAAAAAATTCATCGAAGAAAACGCCAAATACGTTAAGAACATAGACATTTAGGAAAGGAGGAGCAGATGACAACTTTATTAGAAGACCAGAAAATGCTGCAGCATGAGATATATGATGAAATGAAAAATTCATATATTGATTATGCCATGAGTGTAATTGTCGGAAGAGCTCTTCCCGATGTAAGGGACGGACTCAAGCCTGTTCACAGAAGAATACTCTTTGGTATGGACGAGCTTGGGGTAACTCCGGACAAGCCTCACAAGAAATCAGCCCGTATAGTCGGCGAAGTAATGGGTAAATATCACCCTCACGGCGACAGTTCAATATATGATGCAATGGTAAGACTTGCTCAGCCGTTTAACATACGCTACAGACTGGTAGACGGTCACGGTAACTTCGGTTCTGTTGACGGATATCAGGCGGCGGCAATGCGTTATACGGAAGCAAGAATGACGCCGTTTGCGCTTGAAATGCTTAGAGAAATCGACAAGGATACAGTTGACTTTATTCCTAACTTTGACGGTGAGGAAAAAGAGCCGACAGTTCTTCCATGCAGATTTCCAAACCTGCTGGTAAACGGCTCAAATGGTATAGCCGTAGGTATGGCCACATCAATTCCGCCTCACAATCTGGGAGAGGTTATCGATGCTGCTGTCAAGATGATTGAGGATAAGGAATGTACCAACGAGGACCTTATCAAAATCGTAAAGGGACCGGATTTTCCTACCGGCGGCATTATCATGGGCAAGAACAATGCCAAGCAGGCCTACAGAACAGGTCAGGGCAAGGTTATAATCAGATCCAAGGCGGAGATTGAAGAGTCCAACAGAGGCAGGCATCAGATTATAGTTACTGAAATTCCTTATCAGGTAAACAAGGCAAGAATGATTGAAAAAATCGCAGATCTTGTCAAAGAGAAAAAACTGGAGGGTATTTCGGATATCAGCGACCAGTCAAACAGAGAGGGTATACGCATAGTAATCGAGCTTAAGCGAGATGTAAATCCTCAGATTATGCTCAATAAGCTTTACAAGCACACTCAGCTTCAGGAAAGCTTCAGTATGATAATGCTTGCCATAGTTAACGGAGAGCCTAAGCTTCTTACACTCTATCAGATGCTTGACGAATATCTGAAGCATCAGAAAGACGTAGTTACAAGAAGAACTCAGTTTGATTTAAACAAGGCTGAGGCAAGAGCTCACATACTCGAAGGTTTGCGTATTGCGCTTGATAATATTGATGAGATAATAGCAACAATACGTTCAAGCTACAATGACGCCAAGGAAAAATTAATGGATAAATTCGCTCTTACAGATATACAGGCGCAGGCTATTCTCGATATGAGGCTGGCAAGGCTGCAGGGTCTGGAAAGAGAGAAAATAGAAGCTGAATATGCAGAGCTGATGAAAAAAATAGCGTACTACAAGCAGCTGCTTTCAGACGAGGATATGCTGATGGGAGTAATCAGAGACGAGCTTCTTGAAATTAAAGAGAAATACAACGACAAGAGAAGAACTAAAATCGTTGCCGATGCGGCTGAAATGGACGAGGAGGATCTTATTGAGGAAGAACAGGTTGCAGTAACTCTTACTCACCTTGGATATATCAAGAGAATTCCTGCCGACACATACAAGACTCAAAAGCGCGGAGGCAAGGGCATCACAGGACTTACTACAAGAGAAAACGACTTTGTAAAAGACCTGATTATGACCTCAACTCTTGATTATCTGATGTTCTTTACCAACACAGGTAAGGCGCACAAGATTAAGGCATACGAAATTCCGGAGGCAACAAGAACTGCCAAGGGAACTCCTGCGGTAAACTTCCTCAATCTGATGCAGAGAGAGAGAATAACTGCTGTAATTCCTATTCAGGAGTTTGCTGAGGACAAGTATCTCATAGCCGTAACCAAGCACGGTACAATCAAAAAGACCGCTTTATCAAACTTTGATACCAACAGAAAAACAGGTCTTATCGCAATGAACTTAAAGGACGGCGATGAGCTTATCGGTATCAAGGAAACCACAGGCACAAACAATGTAATTATTGTTACCAAGATGGGTAAGTGCATCTGCTTCTCAGAGGAAGATGTAAGACCTATGGGCAGAATTGCAGGCGGTGTCAGAGCCATCAAGCTTGAGGGCGATGACGAGGTTGTTGCTATGGAGCTTGTTGAAAAGGATCAGGAAGTGCTTGTTGTTACAGAAAACGGATACGGCAAGAGAACAAAGGCCAAGGATTACAAGATACAGGTAAGAGGCGGCAAGGGTCTTCTGACTTACGACAAGGGCAAGTTCAAAAAGACAGGTCCGCTTATAGGGGCTATGGTTGTAGATGAGGATGACGAGGTTCTCCTTATCAATTCCGACGGAATAATCATAAGAGTTAAAGCCTGCGATATTTCAATGCTGGGCAGAGCAACTCAGGGTGTTAAGATTATGAAAGTTGAAGAAAACACCAAGCTGATTACTATGGCTAAAGTAATCAGAGAAGACGATGAGGAAAAGCCTGAGGCCAAAAAAGAAGCAGGCAAAAATGAAGAACAGCTTACATTAGTTTAAGAGAAAGGCGATAGAAATGAAAAGAGTATTTTCAGGCGTACAGCCTACAGGAAACATTCATCTTGGAAATTATCTGGGAGCTTTGAAGCAGTTTGTGGATCTCCAGGAGGATCACGAATGTATTTACTGTATCGTTGATGAACACGCAATTACAGTGCCGCAAAATCCAAAGGAACTCAAAGAGCATATACTTGATGTGGCAGCTCTTTATCTTGCAATAGGTGTTGACCCTAAGAAATCAATAGTATTTGTGCAGTCAGATGTGTCAGGTCACGCTGAGCTTGGCTGGGTTTTAAACTGCTGCGCAAACACAGGGGAGCTTTTCAGAATGACTCAGTTCAAGGCAAAGAGTAGCGGTAAAGAGTCCGTTGGAGCAGGGCTTCTGACATATCCTGTTTTAATGGCTGCGGATATTCTGCTTTATGATACAGATGTGGTTCCTGTAGGTCAGGACCAGAAGCAGCATATAGAGCTTACAAGAGATCTGGCTATAAGGGTTAATCATCATTACGGCAAGACTTTTGTCGTTCCTGACGGAAGATTTATGAAAGCAGGCGCAAGAGTAATGGCGCTTGACGACCCTACATCAAAGATGAGCAAGAGCGCAGAAAACATACACAGCAGAATTTCACTGCTTGATGATGATGCAAAGATTAAGAAATCAATAATGAAAGCCACTACAGACTCTGACGGTGTTATTAAATATGATATCGAAAACAAGCCGGGAGTGAGCAATCTTCTGAGCATCTACAGCGCGCTTACCGAAATTCCTGTTCCTGAGCTTGAAGCAAAATATGAGGGCAAGGGCTATGGCGATTTTAAGAAAGATCTTGTGCAGGTTACAATAGAGGCGCTTAAACCTATCAAGGAAAGATACGAAGAAATAAGACATTCGGATTATCTGATAGAAGTTCTGAAAGACGGAGCAGAAAGAGCCGATGCTATTGCAAAGAAAACAATGGCGAGAGTTAAAGAAAACTTCGGACTGGGACTGTAAATTAAAAGTAATTTTATATAGAGGTTTGTTAAGGCAGACCTCTATTTATTTTCAGAAAAAGAGCATTAACATAAGAACATATGATTTATAAAATATAAGCAGCAGACTACACAGAGCGTGCTTGAGCGGTTCAGTATTTTGGAGGTAAAGATGTCTGATTATCAAGTAATAATCATTGTATTGATGATTATGGGATTGATGGTACAGATAATGGATAACCACAAGAAATAAATAATCGCCAAAGCCGTAAGTGAAATGCTTGGCAATTTATTACTTAAGCTTTTATCTCGCGAACCGTAAAGGTTACGCTTTTTGCATATATACTAACACTGTTTGTAAAATAGAGCAACAGTAAAAAATATTAGCTCAGTCGCTTAAAAATCAAATAGCCTAAGCCATGGTTGTTTTTACGGGAGGCAGAGAAGATGCCGGGAACAGTGGCACTTCACATAGGTAGCGCTGCAAAAATTACAAACAAAGTCAGATAGAACATTGTTAAAAGAGAATTTATGATTTCACAATGAAGGCACACAAAAAAGCTGAGATATAAGATTTACTTAAGCTTTATTTTCTTGTAGGCAGATGGTATAATCAATAATAAAATTAAGTGATTAAGGAAGCGTGATTTAACAGTGACACATCTTTATATTTTTATATATATAATTTCATTCTTTGCAGGAGTAGCCTGTTTGAGCATACTTATGCTGTACAAAAATGATTTTCCGAGAATGTTTGGCCTTGATTTTAATTTGATGAGAAAATTTCTGGCTGCATTTTTTTCTTTCTTTGCCGTTAATTTTCTTATTTTCTACAATGAATACTTTATTCAGGAAGCAGTTGTGAAATCTGTCCTGCTTGTTATATTTGATATTTTGCTTATACTTTCTGTTTATTATGTAATAAAGCTTAACTGTATCGGAAATGAAGGTCTTGTTGAAAAGATTTTTCTGATTACGGGTATAATATATATAGTTATGTGGGTGCCTGTATACTTTTTTGAATTCAGCTGGTTTCCACCACTGAAACCTATAACTGAATTTATTGCAGATGCAATACTGTCATCGGTTACATCAGCTATTCTTATAATATATTCTTTGTATCAGCATAAAAGAAACTGTGACCTTTGGGAGAAAAAATATCTGATAACGCTTAATGTTATTATCAGTGTTTATACCTGTATGCTTTACTGCGCAGATTTATTTACGGAGCTGTCACATGCGTATGTTTCACTGGAGATAGAATATCCTTATCTGTATGATCCGATATTTATAATCTTCATTATAGTGAATGTCTATACTGCAGCGTACCTTATTATCAGTGCAAGGCAGGTCAGAAATACCGGGTTTACAGAAATATCTGAAGTCCAGGAGAGAGAAGAAAATGCAGATACATTAGAAAAGGTATCTGCAAGAGAAAAAGAAGTAATAGAACTTATTATTAAAGGTATGAACAATAATGAAATAGCAGAGGAGCTTTGCATTTCAGTCTATACAGTCAAAAGGCATGTTAATAATATTTTTAAAAAGCTTGAGGTAAAAAACCGGTTTGAGCTTTTATGCCGCATACAGGAATTGAAATAGCAACGAATTATTCTGTATAGCACCTAGGTACCAAAATTTGATTTGGAGCCTGAGTGCTATTTTTATATTTTTCAGAATATTATATAATCGGCATCGATGAATATAATCACAACTAAGAGAAAGAAAGGAAAATTAAAATGAAAAAGAAAACAGGCAAGATTTTGGTACTGCTATTTTCATTGGCATTGACCCTTGGTATGATGTCCGGCTGCGGCAGTAATGACAGTGCGGCAGATCAGATTTTTAAAAACGGTGAAATCTATACCGAAGATGCTGAAAATAATATTGTAAGTGCTGTAGCAGTAAAAGACGGCAAATTTGTATTTGTCGGTGATGAAAACAGTGAAGAACTTAAAAACCTTGAAGGTAAGAATACAGAAGTTATAGACCTTGAGGGAGCTATGGTTGTTCCGGGAATGATAGACGCGCACTCACATCCTGAGTCAGTTGCGCTGGACTCGTGGAGTGTAACAATGCCGTGGACTTATGATGTAGAAGAAATGCTTGAATTTGTGAAAGAGTATTGCGAAGAGCATCCGGTCGAAGAAGTTCCGTTCTTTGTAGGTAAGTACTATCCATCAGACTTATTCGGAGCGGAAGGCCCTAAAGCCTCAATGATAGATGAATATGTGTCTGACAGACCTGTAAAGCTGGTTGACTTTTCAGACCACTGCTGCTGGTTCAATTCAAAAGCAATGGAGCTTATGGGAATAGATAAAAACACACCGGATCCGGAGGGAACTGCTGAAATAGTGAGAGATAAAGACGGAAACCCTACAGGCTGGTTTAAAGAAGGCGACTCATATGGTCCTTATCTTGAAAATATGTATAAAGCTATAGACTGGTATCCGCCTGAAACTGTTGATGATGAAATGTGGAAAACAGTTATTGACTATTATCATTCGCAGGGTGTTATCGGTATGGGCGATGCGATAATAGAAGATGAAAGCAATCTGAAAGCCATATATGATATGGATAAGGCCGGAGAATTAAATATGTATTACAGTGCAATGGTACTGTTAAACGGCTACAAGGATATTGATAACGCTATTAAAACAGTAAAAGATTATCAGGAAAAATATACTACAGAAAATATAACTATAGATACTATTAAATATTTCGTTGACGGAACTAATGAAATAGGAACCAGCTATGTTGTAGAACCGTTCAGCAATGATCCGGAGGGCAAGAACCACGGCAGCATGGATATGACGGAGGATCAGCTTAAAGATATAATAGTTAAGCTCAATGGAGAAGGTATTGATCTGCAGATGCACGTTGTAGGTGACGGCGGATTTAGAACCATATGCAATGCAACAGAAGCTGCGCAGAAAGAATGCGGAGATGACTGGAAAATTCAGATTGAGATGGTTCACTGCGAACTTATTAATGATGAGGATAAGTTAAGACCTGCCGAGCTGGGCATCATAGTTAACTGGACTCCTCACTGGACCGGCGGATACTTTGGAGACGCTGCTATTGAGTGGCTTGGAGAAGAAAGATTTGACTCTATGTACAATCTTCAGCCTATGATTGAAGCAGGCGGTATTGTAAATATGGGAAGTGACGTTGTTTCACAGTATGAATTCCACAGAGCGAGTCCTTTCTTCGGAATGCAGACTGCTATAAGCAGAGTGGATCCTGAATTCCCTATGGATGAAGAAAAATATCCGGGAAGCGTAAGACCTGAAAAGAGCGCATGCTATACTATGGATCAGATGCTTAAAGGATATACCATAAATTCAGCGATACAGTTTAGAATTGACGATGTTGCGGGATCCATTGAAAAAGGAAAATTTGCAGACTTATGTGTAATAAAAGAAAATCTTTATGACGTAGATGTCAACAAACTGTCAGAAGTGGAGCCTACTGCTGTAATGTTCAAAGGAAAGATTGTATCAGGAGAATTTTAAACACTTAAGCATACATATAGAAAAGCCGGGGATCATTATTCCCCGGTCTTTTTTAGAGCATCATCAATTCCTATGTCAGCTACAATTATTTCTCCAAGATAATCCTTGGCATTACGGCAGAAGTGAATAGGCTTTTTCCTGTGAAAGGCTATGGTGTAGTCTGCATTCACAGGTATGTTTTCAATCTTTTCACCTGTTACGGTATCGCCGTTTAAGCCCGAAGGAATATCTACCGAAAATACCTTTGCGGATTTTCTCATACCGTTCATAAGATAAATCGCAACAAGCCCCTCATCGTTTAACTTGCCGTGAAAGCCTGTGCCGTATACGGCATCTACAATAATATCTGCCGACGGATTGCTCATTGACTCAACATTATGTATATCCATTATCTTTATAGGGTGCTCGCTGAGCAGTCTGTAGTTGGTAATCGCATCGGGAGTTACCGGCTCGCCGTCTGTCAGTATAACAGTTACAAACATATTCATCTCGGACAGAAGCCTTGCAATTACAAAACCGTCGCCGCCGTTATTGCCTTTGCCGCAGAAAACAGCAGCTCTTTTGCCGGTCGTATTCCCGGATTTATCTATAATGACATCAGCTACAGCCTTGCCTGCATTCTCCATCATAGTATAATATGAAAGTCCTGCGGCGTCTGCTTTTTCTTCAAGCTGCTTCATCTGTTTACAAGTAACATATTCGTTCATAATCAACCTCTTTATATCGTCAGATATTCATATCCCTTTAGAAATCCGGTTATTCTTGAAATAATTTCATCTGCTCCGCCCTGCCTGTCAGATTCCACATTAAAAGGCATAAGAGGGTCGTGCAGAGATTTACGAAGCAGGCACCAGCCGCCGTCAAAGGCAATTCTGACACCTTCAAAATTAGGCGTTACAATCTGCATATCCTGCTGCTTATCTGCCCATTTCTCAAGGTCGCTGAGTATGTTGTCGGCATATGCGGCAAAATTATCACAGGTTATAGGGAGCCTTAATTCTTTAGCTTCCAGCGGCGTTTTGAGAGTATCAATGACAGAGTCAAGGGTTTTGCCCTCTGCTGCCAGCTTTGCCGCTTTAATTACTATCTTGGTAGCAAGATATGCGCCGTCATCGAGGAAGTAATTCTCTCTGAGCGCGGCATGGCCTGAGGTTTCTATTGCAAGCCAGCATTCCTCTCCTGCGGCATTAAGCTCTATCCCCTTGTTTATAACGTTTTTGTAGCCTCTCTTAAATCTGAGATGCTTCATGCCAAGCTCGCCCTCAATAAAATCGGTGAGATGTGTGCTGGTAATACTGTCGGTAACCACTGTGGTTGCAGGGTGCTCCTCGGCAACCAGCGCGGTAGCCATTGCTACAATTCCGTTTCGCGCAATCTCTCTGCCTCTGCCGTCTACTGCGGCAGATCTGTCCACATCTGTATCGAAGATAAGACCGAAATCTGCGCCGGAGGATATTACCTGCAGAGCTATTGAAGCAAGGGCCTCTTTGTTTTCGGGATTAGGCGCATGGTTAGGGAAAGTTCCGTCAGCTTCAAGGTATTGGCTTGAAGAAATATCAGCGCCAAGAGGCGCAAGAACGTCTCTTGCATAAAACCCTCCGTTGCCGTTTCCGGCATCTACAGTTATTTTAAGTCCTGCAAGAGGCTTATCCCCCCTGCCTACTCCGTCTATGATAAGCTGCCTGAGGTGGCTGCAGTAAAGCTCCATAAGATTGCATTTTTCGGACGGATATGTTTTTTTACCCATAACGGTTATGGTATTATCCGCATATTCAGCGTTGCCAAGACCTGCTCCGTCTGCTTCCGCAAACTCTATTATCTGAGAAATGTCGCTTTTGTCAAGACCGCCGTCCGCAGTGAAATATTTAAACCCGTTGCGTTCATATGGCAGATGTGAAGCTGTTATCATAATTGCGCCGTCCGCCCTGATTTCGTCAAACACTGTAGACATGAACATTGCAGGTGTTGAAGCAAGCCCGCAGTCAAGCACCTTAACACCGTAAGGGCCAAGTCCGTTGATTATACCGTAAAGAAGCATCTGTCCCGACATACGCGGATCTCTGCCTACTGCAACGGTAAGCTCATCGGGGCGTCTGCCTGTTTTATTGCAAAGCCATAAGAGAAAGCCTTTGGATAAAAGTGCAGCCTCAGGGTCCCTCAGATTTGGAACACCGCTTCCGCCGACACCGGTCAGAGAAATTCCTCTTATGTCACTTCCATTCTGTAATTTTTTTAAATTGTATTCATTCATTAGTTCGCTCTCCTGAGATTTATATATATATATTATACTTGGAAAGGAGAATAAAAGCAATAATATGGAAACCACATAATAAATTATTATTTATTAAAATTTTACAAAAATCGACTTAAAAAATTATAAAAGAAACAGTTGAAAAATGTCGAAAAACAGGTTATACTATAGAAGTATTGTATATATTTAATTAAAGTACCCTCTTTGATTATATAAACTCAATATGTATACAACATATAATGGAGGGGAGTTTGCTATCACTCCCTTTCATTATCCCCCCC
>CAKQOW010000063.1 GCA_934256595.1 uncultured Clostridia bacterium | reverse complement strand
GTTTTTCGGTTGCAAAACGGTGCGGGTGTGGGCTTTCCGCTACCCGGATATTTACTTGATACTTCCCGTTTTGCTTCTCCAAACCTCTGGAAATGGACAACCTCTCTTGCCCTGAGGAACTTAATCGGCTCAATGACATCAGGGTCATCTACAAGCCTCAGTATATTGTCATAGGTGGTTCGCGCCTTTTGCTCCGCAGCAAGGTCCTCCGTCAGATCTGTTATTGCATCTCCCTTTGAGGCAAAGCAGAGTGCGTCAAAAGGAAATCCCGCAGCAGCCTGCGCATATATGCCGGCCGTATGATCGACGAAGTAATCTTCAAATCCGGCTTCCTTTATCTGTTCGATAGTCATATCTCTGGTGAGCTGGTGAACAATAGCTGCCACCATTTCAAAATGCCCTATTTCTTCAGTTCCGATATCCGTAAGTACCGCCGCAACCTCAGGATACGGCATTGAATATCTCTGCGTAAGATATCTGAGGGATGCGCCTATTTCACCGTCAGGTCCGCCATACTGCGATATGATGAATTTAGCCATTGCAGGATTAGGATTTTTTATGTTTATAGGGTACTGGAGTTTTCTGTCATAAGTCCACATAAATTATTCCCCCGTTTCCCATGGCCAAGGCATTGTTGCCCAGGTCCAGCCGTCTTTTATATTAACTCCAGCAGGTGTAAGCGGTCCGTACTGCTGCTCGTATTCTGCGGCAGCCTTTTCAAACAGACTTCTGTATTTGTCATAGAAATTAAGCGCAGCCTCATCTCCGGGATGTGTGTCGAGATAAAGCTGTGTATCCTTTAATACAAAAGCAAGCGTTACAACCTTTCTTGAAAGCTCATTCATCTGCATCTGCCTCCCAGGAAAGGCAGGTTGAGGCACGGAAATATGGTTCCGTTTTTTAAGCCCTCTGCCGGCTCATATGTCTTCTCCCATGCCTGCCACGGTATATATGCCATAGCAAGCGGCCAGTTTTCAAAATCGTTTCTGCATACAGGCATTTGTCTTTCGGTATTGTCCATAGGTTCATCGTCGATTTCAATAGGCATACCTATATACGGTCTCGGAGTAGTTCTGTTTACTTCTATTCCGTCTTGTATCAAATTAAAGTCCCCTTTCTAAACAGTATACTTCATAGTATGAGTAAAAACGGAATTTGTTACTGCAGTAATTTGATGTCTGGAAAGATTTGAATTAGATAAACAGACATATTGAGGGAGCAGCAGAGAGCGTCAGGTTATTATAACGGGTGCTTTCTGTTTAATAGTGAGGTATTGTTCCGCTAATCTGTGCTACATTGTTCCGATAGCGTTGATATTATTCCGTTAAAGTGGTATACTAAGCCGTAAGAGGAGGGAGTTTTATGTATATAAATGTTAAACAGGCCGCTGAAAAATGGGGGATTTCAGACAGAAGAATAAGAACTCTCTGCGCGGAGGGAAAAATTCCGGGAGCCTGTCGCGAGGGTCGCAGCTGGAAAATACCTGCGGGCAGTGATAAGCCTGCCGATGGAAGATATAAATCAAAAGAAAATATTTTTATGCAGATTGACCGTAAGAAAAAAGAACTGGAAAGCTGCAGAACGCTGACTGCAGGCGAAGTCGCAAGACTGAATGAAGAATTTGCTGTAGAATATACCTACAATTCCAATGCTATTGAGGGGAACACACTTACTTTAAGGGAAACGGATCTGGTACTGAGAGGCCTTACTGTTGACAGGAAACCTCTGAAAGATCATATGGAAGCAGTCGGACATAAGGAAGCATTTGATTTTGTTTCGGAGCTTGTAAAAGATAATGTTCCTGTAAGTGAAAGTATTATCAGGCAGATACATTATCTTGTTCTTGCCGACAAAAAAGACGACAGAGGCGTATACCGGAGAGTTCTGGTACAGATTATGGGCGCGCAGCATCAGCCGGTTCAGCCATATCTTATTGAGCCGAAGATGCAGCAGCTTCTGCAGGAGTATATGAACAGCTGCGAGCATATAATATCAAGACTGGCAAAATTCCATATTGAATTTGAAGGTATTCACCCTTTTATAGATGGAAACGGCAGAACAGGAAGGCTGCTTGTTAATCTTGAACTTATGAAAGCGGGATATCCGCCGATTGATATTAAATTTACAGACAGGATTTTGTACTATAATGCGTTTGATGAATACTTTATAAACGGGGATATTTCTGCAATGGAAAATCTGTTTGCAGGATATATTAACAAAAGGCTCAATGCATATATCAGTATGCTGAAACAGGTCTGATAATAAACAGGGTATTGCGCAAATGATAATTGTTAAGTATACTATAGAAAAAGTTCTGAATTATTTGTCAATTACGTGCTGTTGATACTTGACATTAACCTGTACATACGGACTGGGATTGTAAAAATTCTGATACAGATGTCAGAATTTCCGCTGTCAGTACGAATATATATTAGAGGCTGAAGTTTAAAGCACAGTAAAAACACATTCGGGAGGGAGATGCTTGTTATGAAACGAATTTGCAGGGTATTGATACTTGCCGTTATAACCGCTGCAGTATGCGGCTGCGGCTCAGGGAAACAGGATACTTCAAAAAACATTGTGTCCGAGATTTCGGATATAATTAAGACATACTATATTCAAAAGGATACAGGCGCAGAGGAACTGACAGGGGATATGTTCTCCGAAGATATTTACGAGTATCTTAACCTCAAAATTTCCGACTGCAGACAGAGAGCGGAGCAGGAGGGCATACAGAAGCAGAATTATGCGGTAAAAATAAAGCTGCTTGAAAGAATAGACAGTGAGGACTACAAGACGTTTAAATATCAGGCGGTAAGCACATTTAACTATGAGGGTATGTCGGAGGAAACCACTGTAAGTGAGGTTGTATATATTGTCTGCGATAATGCAGCAGATAAAATAGTGAACTTTACCGTACCGGGAGATTACTTTGATACGGCTGTCAGAGGCATTACTGACAGCAGTGTTTCATTAGATGATTATGAGCCGAGGGCATTTGTAATGACTGATGAAATAAGGGGGAGAATAGATAAGCTGGATATAGTTTGAGCATACAGGGCTGAATTAATAATCTGAACGAGGTTGTTTTTTCAGCTTTTTTATTTTTACCTGTTGACTTTAGTGTGGTGATGTGATAAAGTAATAACGTACTAAAACAAGGAGGCAGCAATGGGTAGAGAAGAAACAGTTATATCACAGCTTGCAGAGCTTTACGAAAGCTACGGATATTCATACTACAAGGTAAGCAGATTTGAGGAATACGACCTCTATGCGCGAAACAGGAATTTCCTTTCGGGCGGACAGATACTTACCTTCAACGATGCTGACGGCAGGCTGATGGCGCTTAAACCGGACGTTACCCTGTCAATTGTAAAGAACACCAAAGACGATGAGGGTATGAAAAAAATATATTACAAGGAAAACGTATACAGAGTCCTGCATAGCGGCAGCGGATTTAAAGAAATAATGCAGAGCGGACTTGAATGTATAGGCGAGATAGATATGTACGCCGCAGGTGAGGTTATAATGCTGGCGGCAGCAAGCCTTGAGTCTGTCAGCAGTGAATATATACTTGATATTTCACATATAGGGATTACAGCGGGTATTCTAAAGGACACAGACGAGGAAACCTCAGAGGCAATTCTAAAGGCCATGAGTGAAAAAAACATTCCTATGCTTCAAAAGATATGCGAAAAAAACAATGTGCAGGAAGCCAGGAGACAGCTTCTTGAGAACCTTATAAGAATATATGAGCCGATAGATACAGGTATCGGCAGACTTAAAGCTATGAAACTTCCTGAGGAGAGCCTTGAAGCGGTCGCAGAGCTTGAGGAATTGTGTGATGTACTTAAGCTTTATGGAATTGATAAAAATGTATACCTTGACTTTTCGATAGTATGCGATACGGATTATTACAACGGCATATTCTTCAAGGGATTTATTGCAGGCATAGCAGATAGCGTGCTTTCAGGCGGCAGATACGACAACCTTATGCGCAAAATGGGCAAAAAATCCGGAGCCATAGGCTTTGCCGTATATCTTAATCAGCTTGAGAGCCTTGAAGCAAAGTCGGACAGGTACGATGCAGATGTACTCATAACCTACAGTGACGGCAGCGATATGAAGAAGATAATCGAGACTGCAAGGAGCTGCATTGCAGAGGGCAAATCAGTGAGAGTACAGAAAAGCAGAGGGGCAAGGACAAGAGAGGTGATTGAAATTGGAGCAGATAATTAATGTGGCGCTGCCTAAGGGCAGACTGGGAGAAAAGGTATACAGCATATTTGAAAAATCAGGCTACGAATGCAGCGAACTTATGGAAGAAAACCGAAAGCTCACATTTGAGAATAAACAGGCGGGAGTCAGATACTTCTGGGTCAAGCCCTCAGATGTGGCCATATACGTCGAAAGAGGCGCGGCGGACATAGGCATTGCAGGCAAGGATATATTAAGCGAATACGAGCCTGATGTATACGAGCTTATGGATTTAAATGTGGGCAAATGCAGAATGTGCGTTGCAGGACCTGCGGATTTTAAAGACGACTGCTCAAGAGCTCTGAGAGTGGCTACCAAATTTCCCCATATTGCAGGCAAATATTACGGAGAGCAGAGCAGATGCATAGACGTTATAAAGCTTAACGGCTCGATAGAGCTGGCTCCCATACTGGGACTTTCAGATGTTATTGTCGATATCGTTGAAACAGGTACAACCCTCAAAGAAAACGGACTTGCGCCGCTGGAGGTCATAGCGCCCATAAGCGCGCGGCTCATAGCCAATAAGGTATCATACAAGTTTAAGAACTCTCAGATAAACAGAATGTGCGAGAATCTGTCTGAGAGCGTGGGATAAGAAAGGAAAAAGCGATGATTAATATAGTTGATTACAAGGACCTTGACAGAAAAAATCTTTTTATGAGAAAAGAAGAGGAGCTTAATATAACCGATGTTGTAAAGGATATAATCTACAGCGTTAAAATGGGCGGTGACAAAACCCTCAAAAAATACTGCGAGCTGTTTGACGGCAAGGCGCCGGAGAATTTAGAGGTTACTGCCGCAGAAATGGAGGCTGCATTTGCAAAGGTTGACAGCTCACTGATTAAAACAATGGAAAAAGCGGCTGCAAATATCAGAGAATTTCACTCAAAACAGCTCAGAGAAGGCTTCAAAATAGAGAAAGCGGGCGGCGTTGTTCTGGGACAGAAAGTAACCCCTATCGAAAAGGTTGGAATATATATTCCGGGAGGCACTGCAAGCTATCCGTCAACAGTTCTTATGAACTGCATACCGGCCAAGATTGCAGGCTGCAGGGAAATCGTAATGGTATCGCCTCCGACCTGTGACGGAGATGTAAGTCCGGTAATACTTGCGGCAGCCAAGATTGCAGGCGTTGACAGAGTGTTCAGAGCAGGAGGAGCGCAGGGCATAGCGGCTCTTGCCTACGGTACGGAAACAATTCCTAAGGTATACAAAATCACAGGACCGGGAAACGCCTATGTTGCAGAGGCAAAGCGTCAGGTGTTCGGTATAGTTGACATAGATACCATTGCGGGACCAAGCGAGGTGCTTGTGATTGCGGACAAAAGTACGAACCCTGCCTGCGCGGCGGCGGATATGCTCAGTCAGGCAGAGCACGACAGACTTGCTTCGGCAGTTATGATTACAGACAGCAGAGAGCTTGCCGGGAAAGTTGACAGGGAAATAGAAAAACAGCTTGAAAGCCTGCCCAGACAGGAAATTGCAGAGGCGTCAATCAGAAACAACGGCAGAATAATAATTGCGGAAAATCTCGATATGGCAGTAGAGCTTGCCAATGAGCTTGCGCCTGAACACCTTGAAATAGATGTGGATAATCCGTTTGATTATCTTGACAGAATTGAAAATGCGGGCTCGGTATTCCTAGGCAGAAACTGTCCTGAAGCTTTGGGAGATTATGTTGCGGGACCAAACCACACATTGCCTACAGGCGGCAGGGCCAAATTCTCAAGCCCTCTGTCAGTTGATGATTTCATCAAGAAAATACAGTTTTCATATTTTGAAAAACCGGCCCTTGAGGAGCTTAAAGACGATATATGCACTTTCGCTCAGGCGGAGGGACTTGAGGGTCACAGCAGAAGTATAAAAGTAAGGTTTGAATAAATAAAATGAGCAGATTTTTAAAAAAGAGACTTGAAAGCCTTGAGGCCTATACTCCAGGAGAGCAGCCTCAGGATATGAAATATATTAAACTCAATACAAACGAAAGCCCTTTTCCGCCTGATGAATATGTAATATCAAAGGCAAAAGAGGCGGCGGCGGGATTTAATGTGTATAACGATCCTGAGTGCAGCAGACTGAGAGCAAAGGCGGCCAAGCTTTACGGAGTGGATAAGGAAAACATACTGTGCGGCAACGGCTCTGATGAAATCCTGTATCTTGCCTTTACAGCCTTTATAGACAAAGCAGCGTTTCCCGATATAACCTACGGATTTTACAAGGTATTTGCAGCGCTTACGGGAGCAGAAAAAAAGATTGTGCCTCTGAGAGAGGATTTCAGGCTCGATACGGCAGACTATATGAATGAGAAAGCCGGTCTTGTAATTGCAAATCCCAATGCGCAGACAGGAAGATATGTGCCGGTAGGCGAGATAGAGCAGCTTGTGGCAGCGGACAGAAACAGACTTGTAATCGTCGATGAGGCATATATAGATTTCGGCGGCGAAAGCTGTGTGCCTCTTATCAGTAAATATGACAATCTGCTGGTAACACAGACTTTCTCAAAGTCAAGGTCTATGGCGGGAGCAAGGCTCGGATTTGCCTTTGCCTGCAGGGAAATAATAGCTGATATGAATACCGTCAGATACTCAATAAATCCCTACAATGTAGGCACTGTGACTCAGGCAGCGGGCATTGCGGCTATAGAGCGCAACGACATATATATGAAGAACTGCAGTACAGTTATAGAAAACAGAAGCTTCACGGAGGAAAGCCTGAAGAAGCTGGGATTTGAAACTGTTTCTTCACAGGCCAATTTCATACTGGCAAGGAGCAGTCGTATCTCAGGAGATGCGCTGTACAGAGAGCTTAAAAAACAGGGAATACTTGTACGCCATTTCAGCGACGGTAAAATCAGCGATTACGTGCGTATTACAATAGGAACAAAAGAGCAGATGGAAGCCCTGGTTTCCGCTGCGGAAAGGATATTAAATGCGTAGCGCGGTATTGGAAAGAAAGACATCGGAAACAGAGATTAAGCTTTCTCTTGACCTTGACGGAAGCGGAAAGTCACAGGTATCTTCAGGCATAGGGTTTCTGGATCATATGCTTACACTGTTTGCAAAACATTCGGGCTTTGACCTTGAGGTTTCCTGCGCAGGAGATACATATGTGGACGACCACCACAGCTGTGAGGATATAGGGATAGTGCTGGGAAGCGCGCTTAGAGAGGCTCTTGGAGACAAGAGAGGAATCGGCAGATACGGAGATATAATTCTGCCTATGGACGAGGCTCTGATACTTTGCGCCTGTGATGTTTCGGGCAGAAGCTGTCTTGTGTTTGATGCGGACTTTCCCACAGAAAAAATCGGAAGCTTTGATACGGAGCTTGTACAGGAATTCTTTGAAGCCTTTACAAGAAGCAGCGGCATAACGCTTCATATACGAAAGCTTTCGGGAACCAACTCGCACCATATAGCGGAGGGCATATTCAAAGCCTTTGCAAGATGTGTGGCAAAGGCCTGCAGCATAGACGAAAAACGAAAGAATGAAATACCGTCAACGAAGGGAGTCATATAAATGATAGGTATAGTGGATTACGGAGTAGGCAACCTGTTCTCTCTCAAAAGCTCCATAGCCATGATAGGAGAGGAAGCTGTTGTCACCTCTGATGTAAATGAGCTTGAAAAAGCTGATAAAATAATTCTGCCGGGAGTCGGAGCCTTTGGCGATGCTGCGGCAAAGCTGAGAGCCTCAGGGCTTGACCGCGAGGTTATAAGGCTGGCGGAGGCAGGCAAATATATAATGGGCATATGCCTTGGAATGCAGCTTCTCTTTGACAGAAGCTATGAATACGGGGAGCATGAGGGCCTGGGACTCATAAAGGGAACCGTTAAGGATATGAGACCTGTATTACCGGCAGAGCTCAAGGTTCCGCATATAGGCTGGAACCTGCTGAAATTCAAAAAACCAAGTCCGCTTTTCAAATATGTAAAAGAGGGTGAATTTGTATATTTTGTTCACAGCTTTTATGCGGCTGAATGTGACGAGTCGGTAACAGCGGTGACAGAATACGGAACTGAAATTACGGCGGCAGTAGAGGGCGGTAATGTCTTTGGCTGTCAGTTTCACCCCGAAAAAAGCGGCAAAACAGGACTTGCAATACTGAAAGCATTTAGTGAGCTATAGGAGGGACTATGTATATATTACCGGCAATCGACTTATATGAAAAAAAAGCAGTAAGGCTGTACAAGGGTGATTACAAAGAGATGACCGTCTACAGCGAAAACCCGGTTGAGGTTGCGATGAAGTTCAGGGAGGCGGGAGCGGAATTTATACATCTTGTTGACCTTGAGGGCGCAAGAGACGGCGGAACGCCGAACTTTGAAACGATAAAGGAGATTATTGCCCGAAGCGGACTTAAAGCCGAGGTGGGCGGAGGCATCAGAGATGAGGCTGCGGTGAGAAAATATATAGAGGCGGGAGCTTCAAGAGTCATACTTGGCACCGCAGCGGTTACAGACCCTGTATTTCTTGCAGATATGACAGCAGAATATGGAGAAAAAATAGCAGCGGGCATTGATATCAGAGACGGGTATGCAGCCATAAAGGGCTGGAGAGAAACAAGCAATGCTACGGCAGAGGAGATGTTTGACAAGCTGCAGCAGGCGGGAGTAAAAACCGTTATATGCACGGACATTTCAAAGGACGGCGCAATGGCAGGCACCAACGTATCGCTTTACAAAAGCCTTTCGAGAGAATACAGCATAGACATAATCGCTTCCGGAGGAATTTCTGATATTGACAGCATTAAAGCTGTGAAAGAGCTTGGAATGTACGGCGCCATAATAGGCAAGGCGTACTATACGGGAGCAGTGGATTTAAGGGAAGCAATAGAGGTGGCCAGATGATAACAAAGAGAATTATACCTTGTCTTGACGTAAGAAACGGAAGAGTGGTAAAGGGCGTTAACTTTGAGGGGTTAAACGATGTGTCGGACCCTGTGGAGCTGGCGCGGTATTACAGCGAAAACGGAGCGGACGAGCTGGTGTTTTATGATATTACGGCATCTGCGGAGGACAGAGCGCTGTTTACGGATATACTTAGGGAAACAGCCTCTCAGATATTCATACCCCTTACAGTTGGAGGCGGTATAAATACAATAGAGGATTTTGACAGAGTGTTAAAATGCGGAGCAGACAAGGTCAGCGTCAATTCGGGAGCCCTGAAAAATCCGGGACTCATAGCCGAGGCTGCCGAAAAATACGGAAACCAGTGCGTAGTCATATCAATAGACGCCAAAAGAGAAAACGGAGCATTTAAGGTATACGCAAAAGGCGGCAGAGAGAGCACCGGAAGAGACCTGATTGAATGGGCAAAGGAGTGTGAGAAAAACGGCGCCGGAGAGCTGGTTTTAAACTCGATAGATACAGACGGAGTCAAAAAAGGCTTTGACCTTGAAATGCTCGAAGCCGTATCCGAGGCAGTAAACATACCTGTAATAGCCTCCGGCGGAGCGGGTGATATGGAGGACTTTGCAGTACTTTTCAGAGAGCTTCCGAAAGTTGACGCAGGACTTGCGGCTTCAATATTTCACTTCGGAGAGGTCAGACTTGACCAGCTTAAAGAATACCTTGCCGGTGAGGGAATTAATGTAAGGAGATAAAAAATGATTGATATATCTGAACTTAAATTTGACAAAAACGGACTTATTCCCGCAGTTGTGACAGATGCGGTTACCAAAGAGGTGCTGACCCTTGCATATATGAACAGGGAAAGCCTTGAGATTTCAATGGAAAAAAAGCTGACCTGCTTTTACAGCAGATCAAGAGAGGAACTCTGGCTTAAGGGTGAGACCTCGGGAAACTATCAGCACATAGTGTCGATTACGGCGGACTGCGACAGAGATGCTCTTGTAGTTGAGGTATTAAAGGACGGGCCTGCCTGTCATCTGGGCACAGATTCATGCTTTGAATATCCGCTGTTTAAAGACGAGGAAAAAGTACCGTTTTCCTATGAGGGTCTTATGGATATGATAAAGGGCCGCAAAGAAAACCCTAAAGAGGGCTCCTATACCACATATCTGTTTGAAAAGGGGCTTGACAAGATTTTAAAAAAGGTGGGCGAGGAGTCCACAGAGGTTATTATTTCGGCAAAGGATAATGACAGAGCCAATACCGTTTATGAAATAGGGGATTTAATGTATCATGTAATGGTGCTGATGTGCCAGATGGGTATTACTGTAGATGATATTCAAAAAGAAATGGCCTCAAGACACGTCATAGATACTAAGGTAAAGCAGGAGAAAATGATAAAATGATGAAACAGAGCCTTCACGTTCATACTGTCCTCGATGACGGCAGGAACACCTTAGAAGAAATGGTGCGCGCAGGTATAGAGGCAGGGCTTGAGTCTATGGGCTTTTCGGGGCATAGCTGGCTTTCTTTCGGCGCCGACTGGACTATGTCGCCGGAAGCGGAGAAACAGTATTACAAGGAGATAAAAAGGCTCAGAAAGCTGTATCCTGAAATCAGGATATATGAGGGGCTGGAGCTTGATTTATACTCTGAGATTACCGATTACAGCTATGACTATATCATAGGCTCTGTTCACAATCTGTATGCCGGAGGAGAGTACATAAGCCTTGACGAAAGCAGGCAGATACTTGAGGCGGCTATTGATAAGCATTTTGAGGGAAATTCAAAAGCTGTGGCAGAGGTGTATTTTGAAGAGGTCGGCAGAATTAAAGATGCCGATATAGTCGGGCATTTTGATTTAATATCAAAGTTTAACGAAAAAGAGGATATATTCAGAGAAGCAGATTATATGGACGCAGCGATTTCCGCTATGCGAAAGCTTGCAGCAGATAATATGATATTTGAAATAAATACGGGAGCTATAAGCAGGGGATACAGAACCGCGCCTTATCCGTCAGAAAATCTGCTGTATGAACTGAGGAAGCTTGAGGGCAGAATTACAGTAACAAGCGATGCCCACGATGCTTCCGGCATTGCCTATGGCTATGATGAGGCTGTATACCTTGCAAAGCAGTGCGGCTTTGATAGAATATGGCTGCTTGATGAGGATGGATTTGTGCCGTATATCATATAACTATATTATAAACGACTGTCAGATAATGATTGCAGATGCTTGCATTTGCAATCATTATTTAATATAATGTAACAAAAGGAGTGTGATTTATATGGCAAATACAACGGCAGTTTATGCCAGAATTGATACAGGTCTGAAAGAAAATGCAGAAAGAATTCTTGCACAGCTCGGCATTTCTCCGTCGAGTGCAATTCAGATGCTTTACAGTCAGATTGTGCTTACAAGAGGTTTGCCGCTTAATTTACAGCTTCCTCCGGCAAAACCGGCAGCCGTAGGGGGAATGAGCAGAGCTGAATTAGATGCCGAACTTACAAAAGGAATAGACTCTGTAAAATCAGACAGGACTTATACAGCAGAAGAAGTAGATGAAGAATTTAAAAGGGAGTTTGGTATATGAGTGACAGCTATTCTGTTATCTATTCAGCTAAAGCAAAGGAAGATTTAAAGGATATCTATTCGTATATTGCTTTTTCGCTTTTAGCTCCGGGGATTGCAGAGAAGCAGGTAAACCGGATAAGAAAAACAATATATTCGCTGAATTTTATGCCGCTGCGAAACCCGATTGTTGATTGGGAGCCATGGAAAAGTATGAGGCTTCATAGAGCCGCAGCGGATAATTATATTATCTTTTATATCGTAGATGAGGACAGGCTTACAGTTGAAATTATTCGTATTGTCTATGGCGGCAGAGATATATCAAATGTTATAGATGAAAAATCTGAATAGAAACAGGCAATGCTGTTATCAGATATGGAGAATTACTATGAATATGAGCATTTCGTGGATACTTATGTGCGGAGCCTTTATATTCTTTATGCAGGCAGGCTTTACCTGCTATG
>CAKQOW010000062.1 GCA_934256595.1 uncultured Clostridia bacterium | reverse complement strand
ATTCTTTCCCTTCCAGTCGCCTTTTTACAGCGTTCATTTTTTCTTCTTTGCTGAATTTGGACATAACAAAACCTCCTAGTTAAAACAGTTTTTTATTTCAACTGTCTACCTAGGAGGTAGCATATCACTTGATACGATTTTCTGTCCTGTCTGTTTTCTATTCGAGTTTTGCTTCATTCCTGCTGTCAAGCACGCACCAGATACATATTGTAGCTATTACTACAGCTCCGCCTATCAGGGCGAATATTCCGGGAGCTTCCCCGTCAAATATGAACACCCACACAGGATTTAAAAGAGGCTCCAGCGCGCCTATAAGAGAGCAGGCAAGCGGCTTGCAGTTCTTTGAGGCGATGCAGTACAGCACATATGCGAGGCCAAGCTGGAATATTCCCAGAGCCAGCATGGACAGTACCTCTGTTAAAGTGACAGCCTGCGGCGTGTATACCACCATAAACGGTATGCCGATTACAAAGCACAGCAGATGCGCAAACAGTATCCCTGTCATTCTCAGGTCGTCATCATCTCCCGACTCTCCGGTAAACACATACATTATTGCCAGCAGTATGCCTGCGCCTATGCCAAGCAGGTTGCCCGCCAGCTTGCCGGGCGTAAGCTGATCAAAGAAAAACAGTGCAATTCCCGCCATTATAACTATTACCGTTATAACATCATATTTCTTTAATTTCCGTCCGAAAAACACAGCGAAAATAATAAGTATGAATACAGGGTTGGTAAACTGCAGCACTATTGCATTTGCGGCAGTTGTCAGCTTGTTTGCAACGGTAAACAGCGTAGCTGAGCCGCCAAGTCCTATTGCGGCTATTATTGAATTACGCTGCACCTTTATATGTATGCCCTGAGATTTCATATATACGGCAAGCACAGCGGCGGCTATAAGGCCTCTCAGCCCCGAAATAATAAACGGGTTCCAGCTTATCAGCTTTATAAATATTCCTGCGGTGCTCCACAAAACAGCGCATACTATCATCAGCAGCATTGCCTTTGTCTTATTGTTCATCTTAACTCCTCCCAAAACAAATACAGAATATATTCTACAACATTTTCAATATGTTTTCCTTACAAAACGAGTATAATTCAAATATGTATGTTGAGTAAAGCGATATTAAATCAACTTATCTTTGATAAAACAGCAAAGATATTTGACAGGGCGCGTAAATTATTGAATGTTTCGGCTGCATAAGTTAAAATATATTAAAGATATATTCATTACGAGAGGATAAGGCTATGACAGGCAACATTATAAACAGGGCGGAAGCAGCTCTTACAGGCAAACCGGTATTAAAAAAACTCGGTATTAAAAAATCAGAAATGCTTACACTTATGTCAAAGGCAGGCTGGAAAAAAAATATGCTTAACTGCCTTGGCGACAGCAGATTTAAAGCCGCAGACGTACTCAAAGCGGTAAAACCGCTTATGAATGAATTTTCAGAGGAGCCGGAGTCAGGCTGGCTTGAGGCTGCCTGCATTATTCTGCGGTCGGAGCTTTATCCCGAAAACTTTGCGCTTGACTCTGAATTTGAAGCCGAGAAAAAAGCGCTCATAATTCTTATGGAAAGCTGCAGAGCGGCGATTGAGGCAGAGCTTGCCGTATTTCCGCAGGCCGCAAAGACAAGCCTGCGGCTTCTTGACGGCAGAGCTACAGCAGGCTGCGTATCGGAAGCGGAATATATGAGATTTAAAACATTCTGGCGCAGCAGATATATATTTGAATTTATGCGCATATACAGCGAAATAACTCCGTTTAACATATCGGAGCATATAAGCGGGGTGCACTATATTGCAATGCATATAGGAAGTCAGCTTGCAGAAAAGGGACTTCCTGTAGATATGGCGCTGCTGTCGGGAGCCGCGGCAGGACACGATCTCGGCAAATTCGGCTGCAGTGAAAAAGAATCGGCAAGAATCCCGTATCTGCACTATTACTATACGGACGAACTTCTCAAAAGACTGAATATGCCTATGATTGCTCATATAGCCAGCAACCACTCCACATGGGATTTAGAGCTTGAAAACCTGTCGGTAGAGTCCCTTATACTCATATATGCCGACTTCAGAGTTAAGAACTACAGAGCGGACGGCAGAGAGCATATCAAATTCTATACGCTTAAGCAGGCCTTTGACGTTATACTGGGCAAGCTGGACAATGTGGACGAGGCCAAACGCCGCAGATACGAGAAAGTATATGCCAAGCTGCTGGACTTTGAAAACTATCTCAAAAACCTCGGCGTACAGACAGATACAGACTCAAGAGAAAGCTGTCTTAGCGAAACGGCACAGAAGGACGCATCGCTTCTGTTTGGAAATGAAGTGGTGCAGCGCCTTAAATATACAGCTATCGACCATAATATAAAACTGATGTCGGTATTCAATAACGAGTCAGCCTTCGGAAGCCTCATAGAAGCTGCCAGAAGCGAAAGACAGTGGAAAAAACAGAGAACCTACCTCAATATACTGACAGAATACTGCACATATATGACAAAGACCGAAAAGCTTATGACCGTAAGCTTCCTCTATGAACTGCTTTCTCACAGAGAGGGCGACATCAGAAGACAGGCGGCCCGCCTGATAGGCCTTATCATTGCGCAGTATGATGACGTGTACCGTAAGGAACTGCCCGAGTGGGTGGACTTAAGCAGCAGGAGCGACGCCGTTTCGCTGTGGGAAACATATCTTAACAAAATCGTATTTCCCGATTACAGAATGACAGACCAGCATAAGAGCTGGATCGGCTACACACTCAAAATAGTTCTGGCGGAGATAATAAGGAGCAGCGACAGAGACAAAACCTCAGAATTTCTAAGGTGCTTCTTTGACCTGTTCAAAAGAAACAGAATAAGCGAGAAATCAGCATTCGTGCTGCTGGACTCATTCCTGATGATACCGCGCGAACTTATTACGGAAGAAATACAGACAGTGGTATCAGAGTTTGCCTGCCGAATGTCCAAAAAAGCATCGGTTCCGCTAAAAATAGCTGCGCTGAGAGCCGCAGAGCATATTTCCGTTATGGACATCTCACAGCATACGGCAGATGAAATTCTGTCTGCGATTAAAAACGTCAGAATAAACTACAGCAGCGTAGCCTACCTTACAGACAAAATCAGAAACAACATAAACGGCGGCGGCGCGCCTGCAATAGACAGATTTATGGCCGATGAAGAGGCTGTCTCAAATATGCTCAGAGATAATCTGAAGGTTGGAAGACCGTGGGTACTCAAGATTATAAATATAGAGCTGCTGCTGGACATTGCTCTTAATTCGGAGGATATCAGCCGGAAATTCTACTTTGCGGCCCACTTCTCAAATCTGCTCAAGGTAAGCGAAAGAGTTACAGTGCGTCACAGAGCGGGAGAAAGTCTGATTGCAGTGGCGGAGAACCTGCCGTCAGAGCAGATAAACGAAATTGCCGTAGAGCTTATGAAAGGCCTTGAAATAGGGGAGTACCAGTTCTCAAAATATATACCGGATTATCTGGGCAGTCTGGTACTGCTGCTTCCTCCGGGAGAGCTGGACGAATTTGTGACGGCATTAAACGGCCTTATAGAAGCCACCAATGACAAGATAGGCTCTGTTGCTCTTGACACCCTGGGAGAAATTCTGGAACAGTATTCCTCCTACAGATACAGCAGCAGAGAAACACAGGCAAGCTATGAACAGAGAAAAACAAGAATGCTGGGAATGCTTCTCAAGGGACTTTCCAACTACAGAGAGGCGGTAAGCCAGGAAGCGTTTATGGTTATAGGTCAGCACATATTCGGAAGCAGCCGTATGTCTGATGAGCAGAAGACGGATATATTTATGCGCATATACAAAAAAATGCTCACACTGATTGCCGCAGAGAAAAACTACGATATGAACTTCTTCACAAATGCGGCGGCGCTTAACCACATATACCGTTTCATATCATTACTAAATACAAAAGGACTGAGAGAGGAATTTGCAGCGGAGAGAAAAATAGCATTCTTCCCGGGCACTTTCGACCCGTTTTCGCTTAGCCACAAGGGAATTGTAGAGGCCATAGCCGCAGCAGGCTTTGAAGTCTACCTTGCAATAGACGAATTCTCGTGGTCCAAAAAAACACAGCCGAGAATGATAAGAAGGCAGATAATATCAATGTCTGTGGCAGACAGAATGAACGTGTTCCTGTTCCCTGACGATATGCCTGTTAATATAGCCAACCCGAAAGACCTCCGAAAACTTAAACAGAGTTTCGGTGATAAGGAGCCGTATATGGTTGTGGGAAGCGACGTTATACTCAACGCTTCCTCGTACAGAAAACCGCCGGAGGAAAACTCTATTCACACCATGAACCATATAGTGTTCAGACGCGCAATCGGCGGTGAGGACAGCAGAAACTACGAAAAACTCAAAGCAAACTACAAATATATATCGGGAAAAATACAGGAACTCAAGCTGCCGGTATACCTTGAGGATATAAGCTCGACGAGAATAAGAGAAAACATCGACAAGGGCAGAGACATCTCAAACCTTATAGATTCGGTCGCTCAGAATTTCATATACGAAAACAGCCTGTACCTCAGAGAACCGCAGGACAAGAGCTTCCTCGAAGAACAGAAGCTTCTGGTGGAGCCTGCGGCAGCGGCGGACAGGAGTATACTGAAAGGACTTCACGAGGAAATCAGGAAACACGGTGCCGATGCGGCAGCAGTAGAGAGATATATAGAAGATCCCGATGTAAGAACAGCGGTAATCAGAAACAAAAACGGGCAGATATATGCTTTTGCGGCAGCAGGTATTCTGGAGACCAAGAACCTGTATGAAGAATTCGGCGACATCTCTATAGCGGAATATATCAGGAACAGAGCCGTAGGCAAGATGCTGGTTATAAAAGCCATATACTGCAGCCGGAGAGCGGACAGGAGCCGGCTTATAAGGCTTCTCATGGGAGAAATACTGTCAAAGGCTCTTGAAGAGGAACTGGTATACGCCGTATATCACCCATTTGACAGGAAACCTCAGAAAGACGTTGTTTCGGCGCTGGAGAGGCAGGGCTTTGTGGAAATCAGCATAGACGGCAGAGGCTGCGGTATCTATGAGGTTGATATGAAAGAGCCTGTGGTGGTAATCGAAAATATGAACACCGCCCTCAAAGAGCCGTTTAACAAAAGCCCTAAAATGCAGGAAATCTTAAAAGAAACCCACGAGGAAATGCAGAGGGCGCTTACAGAGATAAATCCGGGAGGACTGGTGCTTTCGTTTAATGCAGAGCTTATGAACCAGCGGATTGTTGATATTGTTACCGATATCAACGGCGTGCCTAACCGTCAGCTCAAAGAAAGAGTATTGGGTGAATATATGTGTGTGCCTTTCGGCAAAATATTCAGAGGCGTTGCAGTGCCTAACACAGTTACCAAAACCCTGCATACAGAGAAAATGTTTTCGCCTACGCTGGACAGCTTCATAATTAAAGAATATCCGATGTATGCTGCGATAGGCAACCAGATTAAAACCATCAAATCCTTTGACAGACCGATTATACTGGTAGACGACCTGCTTCACAAGGGCTACAGAATTAAAGCTCTTGACCCTGCTCTCAAGCAGAACAATGTGGACATCAAAGAGGTTGTAGTCGGAGTGCTTTCGGGTAGAGGCAAGGACCTGATGACAATTCAGGGCAGAAACGCCAAGAGCGTATACTTCCTGCCTAATATGAAAGCATGGTTTGTAGAGTCAACCCTGTGTCCGTTCATAGGCGGAGACGAGGTCAGAAGCGAAGAAAAGACAGAGGCCAACCTTATAAATTCAATAAATCTGATACTGCCGTTTGCGGCTCCGGGATTTCTTGCAGACGCGCCGAGGGGAGCAGTTTATGACCTGTCGGTTACATGCCTCAGAAATGCGGCGAAGATATTCAGAGGACTTGAAGAGGAATATCAGAATATGTTTGAAAGAAAGCTTACAATCAAAAGGCTTTCGGACGTAATAAAATCACCGAGAATGCCAAACGGGTCAAACCGAGTAGCGGTAGACTTCAATCTGGCGCCGTCGGTATATATGGAAGACTATATGCAAAGACTTGAAAGACTGGAGAGTGCACTGAAATGAGAAAAATATCCGAACTTATATGCCAGAGCAGAAAGCAGACAGACTGCGCGGAGGGCGCAGAGCTTCTGTCCGGGCAGGAATATATCACTAAGACATGCGGATTTAAGGTGAATGTGCTTGCAATGGGCGATGTAGGCGGCACGCTTGTTATGGGACTGCGCCTGCTGGGCGGAGAAACTGTAGCGGATATAGGGATTTATGACCTTAATGAAAAACTGCTGAGAAGATATGAAAGAGAAATAAATCAGATAGGCTATCCCGACAGAAGACCTATGCCAAAAGTCGAAATTTTAACAGAGGATAAGCTGTTTGACTGTGATGTGTTTGTGTTCTGCGCATCCCTTGGAGTACCTCCTGTGGGTGCGGCAGGCGATGTGCGTATGGCTCAGCTTGACGCTAACAAAAAACTCGTTTCACAGTATGCTGCAAAAGCGGTATCAGAGAATTTTGCAGGAATATTTGCAGTTGTTTCGGACCCGGTTGACCCGCTTTGCAAGGCGGCGGTGCGTCAGGGACTTGGATTTACACAGGTCCAGGGCTTCGGCCTTGGGGTTATGAATGCCAGAGCCGCATATTATGCAGATAAAGACGACAGATTTGCAGCATACAGAGACGAGGGCAGAGCATACGGGCCTCACGGTGAGGACCTTGTAATTGCAGACAGCATCACAAGCTATAACGATGAGCTGTCCGTAGATCTTACAGAGCTTACGGTAAAATCAAACCTTGAAACAAGAGCAGACGGCTTCAAACCGTATATAGCGCCTGCGCTTTCATCGGGAGCAATATCAATCATACAGATGCTGAGAAGAGAATGGAACTATTCCTCGGTATTCTTAGGCGATGAAAGCAGCGGGGCTTTCTTAGGCTGCAGAAACAGGCGCGAGGCGGCAGGCGATATCATAATCGAAAACAGAGAGCTTGACGAAAAACTGTTTGAAAGAATAGCAAAGGCATATGATAACCTATGCGTACTTTAAAGGAGGCAGGCTATGAGAAAACTGGTACTGATAAATCCTTACTGTCCCGAATTTTCCAAAAGAGAGCGGCTTGAAAAAATACTGAGCTATGCACTTGACGGATACAGCTGCACAGAGATAGGTACGGCCGGGGAAATGGCGCAGACAGACCTGAGAGGCAGCAGAATACTGTTTACTGTTTCTCTTGGGGAATCGGGCATTAATATGCACCTGTTTGAGATTATGAAGTATCTCAGACTCAACAGGACAGCCCTTGAGGGCAGCGTGGCGGGAGTGCTGATTGACGGCAACTGCGAATTCTATACAAAATCAACAGCAAGAAGCCTTGTCTTTACCGCCAACAGAGCAGGCTGCGCATTTCCGGGAAGACCTCTTGTAGAGGGCACAAGAACCCTCAAAAACTACAACATACAGGCTCAGAATTTGAATACGGACAATATGGGCGCATATATGGAGGCTGCCAGAATTCTTGTAAACAATATTACAGAGTACAGCTTTGAGAAAAAGGCAAGGCCGAAAATACTGGCGCTCTCCGCAGGTAACCAGCACAGGTCAAATACAATGGCTCTGTGGGATATGGTCAAAAGCAATCTCGATATGTGCGATATTAAAGAAATATCACTTCGAAACGGACAGATTACAGACTGCAGAGGCTGCTCATATCAGACCTGCCTGCACTTTGGCGAGGAGGGAAGCTGCTTTTACGGAGGACCTATAGTTGAGCAGGTGTATCCTGCAATCCTTGAGTGCGATGCGCTTGTTATGATAGGACCAAACTACAATGATGCGCTGGGCGGCAATCTGACAGCCTTTATCAACAGAATGACTGCGCTGTTTACAAAGCACCGGTTTTACGACAAGCTGCTGTTCGGAGTTATAGTATCAGGCTACAGCGGCAGCGATATAGTGGCGGAGCAGCTCATAAGCGGACTTAATATGAACAAGACCTTTGCCCTTCCGGGCAGATTTGCAATAATGGAAACAGCAAACAATCCGGGAGAAATTCTCGTGTCAGAGGGCGTGAGAGAAAGAGCGGCCGTCTTTGCTCAGAATATTAAGGAACATATGGTGCTTCAGAAAACAGGGGACCGGCTATGAAATACAATTTTGATGAAATTATAGACAGAAAAAACACCAACTCAATGAATACCGACGGATGGCGCTCATACATTTTTAAATGCGGTCCTGAACGAAAATTCCCGTATGCAGATGATGAGTTCATACGAATGTGGGTTGCCGATATGGATTTTGCGGTGGCGCCTGAAATCAGAGAGGCAATCAGAGAGCGGATTGACAGACAGATTTTCGGGTACACTATGGTATCAGATACAGGCTGTTACGAAGCATTTGAGAAATGGTGCAAAGACAGATATGACTGGAGCTTTAAACGCGAAGAGCTTGTGTTTTCGCCGGGCGTGGTACCGGCCCTCTATCAGCTTATAGAGGATCTGGCAAAGCCTGCGGGAGCTAAGGTGATTACGATGACTCCGGCCTATGGCTATTTTCTGCATGCCTGTGAATACAACGGAGTGGAGCTTGCAGCCTCACCGCTAAAAAGAATTAACGGCAGATTTGAGATAGACTTTGACGACTTAGAGCGCAAGGCCGGTGATCCGTCAGCAGCCATACTGCTGCTGTGCAATCCCCATAACCCTACAGGGCGTAGGTGGACGGAAGCGGAGCTTAAACGCACAGCGGAGATTGCAGAGAAAAACAATCTGTGGATTATTTCAGATGAAATACACTGCGACCTGCTCAGGAGCGGAAACAGGCATATACCTATGGGCAGGATAATGCCGGAATATCCACGCCTTGTAACCGCAATGTCGGCAAGCAAGACCTTTAATATTGCGGGGCTTCTGCAGTCAAATATAATTATACGGGACAAAGAGGAAAGAACAAGATTTAAAAGGCGCGACAAAATGACAGGCTCACTGAACCCTCTTTCCATTGCAGCTCACAAGGCCGCATACGAAAAGGGAGCAGACTGGCTTTCGCAGCTTCAGGAATATATTGACGGCAACTTCAGACTTGTTAAGAAATTCCTTGAGGAGAACCTGCCGGGCGCGGAATTTGAAATTCCTGAGGCTACATATTTTGCATGGATAAATATGAACAGGCTGATGCCGGATATAGAAGACCTGCCGCTGTTCTTCGCTGAAAACGCAGGAGTGCTGCTTGAGGGCGGAGACAGACTGTTTGCAGGAAATGCAAACGGATATATCAGGCTCAACCTGGCAATGCCGAGAGCTGTTGTTCGGACAGGACTTGAGAGAATAGCCGGCGCGGTGAGAAATTACAGAGGCGGCAAGTAAGGCTTTTTAAAAACAGATATTTAGTGTATACTACTATAGATAATGAAAACAGATACGGATATCCGGAGGTGGATTATGGCTTTTAATGCTGAAAAAGTGAAAAATGAAATAGTTGAATGGATAAGAGCATGGTTTGAAGAAAACGGCCCCGGCTGCAATGCGGTGCTTGGCATATCCGGAGGCAAGGACAGCTCTGTTACTGCAGCGCTGTGCGTAGAAGCTCTGGGCAGAGATAAGGTTATAGGGGTGCTTCTTCCGAACGGAGAGCAGTTTGATATAGACGTTTCAAAGGCTTTGTGCGAGCATCTTGGTATTAAAAACTATGTGGTGAATATCAAAGACTCCTACAACGGAATGGTTAAGGAGCTTGAGTCGGTTCTTGATGAGGTAAGCACGCAGGCCTATACAAACCTTGCGCCGAGACTGAGAATGTCAGCCATATATGCAGTGGCGCAGTGCCATAACGGCAGAGTTGCAAACACCTGCAATCTTTCAGAGGACTGGGTGGGATATTCAACCAGATACGGAGATGCCGCAGGCGATTTCAGCCCGCTGTCATTTCTGACAGTTCAGGAGGTAAAGGCTGTAGGCAGAGTGCTGGGACTTCCTGATATGTTTGTTGAAAAAACACCTATAGACGGACTCTGCGGCAAGACAGACGAGGACAATCTCGGCTTCACCTATGCGGTGCTTGACAGATATATCCGTACAGGAGTATGCGAAGATCAGGAGATTAAAGACAAGATAGACAGGAAGCACAAGGCGAACCTGTTTAAGCTTAAATTTATGGACTGCTTCAAGTATGAACCGGAAAAATAGTTGAGATGTATATTGGTTATTAAATAAAAGACTATTGTGGGTTATAAGTTTTATGGTGGAGTAAGGTGTTTGAACCGCTCCACCATATTAATGTATAATATTTTAGCTAAAATATTGATAAAAACAGCGATTTTGTGGTAAAATAAGAAAACAAAAACAGCGATTTTGCGGTAAAACAGCAAAATAAAAATAGCGATTTTGTTTTTGAGGAGGCACTATGTTTAAAAGAAAGATATATAACAGTCTGCTGGAATGGAAAAGAGAGTCCGATGGGAGAACAGCTTTACTTATAGAAGGTGCAAGACGAATCGGTAAATCGACTGTGGTTGAGGAGTTTGCCAGAAATGAATATGAAAGCTATATATTTATTGATTTTTCGAGAGCTTCTCAAGCAGTGAAATCACTGTTTGAGGATATATCTGATTTGGACTTTCTTTTTTTACAGCTGCAATTGCATTATAAAGTGGATTTGCACGAGAGAAATTCGCTTATTGTTTTTGATGAAGTTCAGCAGTGTCCGCTTGCCAGACAGGCAATAAAGGCATTGGTTGAGGATCACAGATATGATTATATAGAAACCGGGTCGCTTATTTCGATTAAACGTAATGTAAAAGACATACTTATACCCAGTGAAGAACGAAAAATCAATATGTATCCAATGGACTATGAGGAATTCTTATGGGCTGTTGGGGACACATCTACACTTCCGCTGCTGAAAAAAATCTTTGATTCAGGCAAACCTGTCGGGGACCAGATTAACAGGAGGCTGCTCAGAGACTTCAGACTGTATATGCTAGTAGGCGGTATGCCGCAGGCGGTGAATGAATATATTGAAACGAATAATTTCAGAAAGGTAGACAGGATAAAACGTGATATCCTGAATCTGTACGCTGATGATTTCAAAAAAATAGATTCAACCGGAAGGCTGTCATATCTGTTTGAGGCAATACCGGCACAGCTGAACAAGAATGCGTCCAGGTATCAGGTTTCGAGTGTATTAAAAGGTGAAAGGGCGGAAAACATTTTAGAACTTATTGCTGAATTAAAAGACTCCAGGACAGTGCTTGTGTCTTATCACGCCAATGATCCTAATGCCGGGATGTCAAACAACAAGGATCTTGAAAAATTCAAGCTGTTTGTATGTGATACAGGGCTATTCACTACACTGATGTTTAAAGATAAAGATTTTACAGAGAATATTATTTATGAGAAATTGCTTAATGATAAGCTGAGTGCTAATCTGGGATATTTATATGAAAACGTGGTTGCTCAGATTCTTACCTCTAATGGAAACGAACTTTTTTATCATACATTTATGAATGAAAACACCCGAAGAAATTATGAAATAGATTTTCTGCTGGCAAGAAAAAACAAAATCTGTCCTTTGGAAGTGAAATCTTCAGGATACAAAACCCACGCTTCATTAGATGCATTTTCAAAGAAATTCTCCGACAGGATTTTGGATAAGTTTCTTGTATATACAAAGGATTACAGCAAGGACAAGGATATAATCTGCCTGCCGGTATATCTGACACAATTTCTGTGATGCATACTTTGTATTGATAAAATATCCGCAAACTAAAGATATCGTATTTAAAACACTGGAATAAGGCAACTGATTATTTCGGTGTTTTGCCACTTAAAAGTATATTGAAAATAACGTATATATAATGTAGTAAAAATTTATTTCAATTGTGGCAAAATTGTGGTTGCCAATAGGTGTACCAGATGTTATAATACATACTGTATAAGTGGTCATAAAAAGGTTTTAAATATTTTTTGTAAAAAAATTTTATTACGACCCCAATTTTTATAATCACTTATGCGAATAAATTAGTGAACAAGTGATTTGGATGTTTATTTCATTGATGCACTGCTCACGCGGAGATGATCTGAATTGAAGAGGATCTTGGATAGCCAAAGGAATTTGGCTAATAAAATTAATTAATTTTATTCAAATCAAATCGTTAGCCCAC
>CAKQOW010000061.1 GCA_934256595.1 uncultured Clostridia bacterium | reverse complement strand
CAAAAATTTACAAAGGCTTACAAAGCCCGAAATACCAAGAAAAACTAAGAAATGCGAGGTTATGCAACAATGATAAAAGTACTCTTCATCTGCCACGGCAACATCTGCAGATCTACCATGGCCGAGTTTGTTTTAAAGGACATAGTCCGCAAAAATCATATGGAGGCAGACTTCTTCGTTGCATCTGCCGCAACCAGCAGAGAGGAAATCGGAAATGGAGTCCACCACGGCACCCTTCGCAAGCTTCACGAGGTAAATATTCCTGTGGATAAATCCAAAAGGGCTGTACAGATTACAAAAGAAGACTATAATATATATGACTACATAATTGCAATGGACGAAAACAACCTGCGCAATCTTAAACGCATCATACCCGAGGACACAGAGGGCAAGATATATAAACTGCTTGACTTCACAGACAGAGGCGGAGACATAGCAGATCCGTGGTACACGGGCAACTTCGATGTAACCTATGATGACATAACCGAGGGTATAGACGGATTTATGGAATTTCTAAGGAGGCAGAAATGAAAATAGACAGAGTCTGGGCAGTATATTTTACAGGAACACAGACAACCTCAAAGGTAGTTGAAACGCTTGCCGATGAGCTTGCGGGCAGGCTCGGCTGCGAAAGACTTACATACGACTTCTCGCTGCCGCAGGCGAGGACAGAGCCTATGAAATTTTCGGCAGGCGATCTTGTAATATTCGGTACACCTGTAATTGCAGGCAGAGTGCCCAATGTGCTTCTCAAATACCTTGCAGACATCAGAGGAAGCGGAGCGCTTGGAGTGCCTGTAGTGCTTTACGGCAACAGAAACTATGACGATGCACTCATAGAGCTTCGGGATATAATGGAGGAGGGCGGCATCAGAACGATAGCCGCGGGAGCCTTTATAGGCGAGCATTCATTCTCAAAGGTGCTGGGAGCAGGCAGACCCGATGAGCAGGATATGGCTAAAGTCTGCAGCTTTGCAGAGAATATATTTAATAAGATATCTTCCGCGGACAGCTTTGAAATGATAGAAGTAAAAGGCACCCCGAAGCCTTACAGCGGATACTACAAGCCGAGAGACAGGCAGGGTGTGCATATAGATATACGAAAAGTAAAGCCGAAAACAGACGAAAGCAAGTGCATTAAATGCGGCAAATGCGCGAAAATATGCACTATGGGCTCTATTGATGCAGAGGACTTCTCAAAGGTTACGGGCATATGCATTAAATGCTGCGCCTGTATTAAACGATGTCCTGCCGGCGCCAAGTACTATGATGACGAGGGGTATCTATATCATCAGCATGAGCTTGAGCAGCAGTGGGGCAGGAGAGCGGAGCCCGAAACATTTATCTAGGAGGCAAAATGGCAGAGATTACAGTAATAGGCGGCATTAATATTGACATAGAGGGAATGCCCTGCGAAGAACTTATATACAAAGACTCAAACCCGGGCAGAATAAGAATGTCCTACGGCGGAGTGGGCAGAAACATCACCGAAAACATAGCGAGACTGGGCGGCGATGTGGCTATGGTATCTGTGGCGGGCGATGACTATATGGGAGCCGGCGCGGTTGAAGAGCTTAGAAGCCTCGGCGTTGATACAAGCCATATCAGCGTTGCCGAGGGTGAAAACTCGGCGATGTACCTTTCCATATTAAATCACCGAAACGATATGGAGCTTGCCATATGCAATATGGATATACTGGAGAGAATAACCCCCGAATTTATAGACAACGCGAGACAGCTCATAGAGCAAAGCCGCATTGTTGCGCTTGATACAAATCTGGAGCCGGAGCTGCTTGAGTATGTGGTTAAAACCACTAAAGGAACAGCAAAGTTTCTCGATCCCGTATCAGTTACAAAGGCAGTGCGCGCAGCAGATATAATCGGGGAATTTGATATAATAAAGCCCAATCTGCTTGAAGCGGAAATCCTCAGCGGTATTAAAATCAGAGATGAAAAGGACATCAGAAAAGCCGGCGATGAGTTTCTTGACAAAGGAGTGCAAAAAGTATATATAACTTTAGGTGAAAATGGTGTATACTATGCAGATAGAAGCTCTGATGGATTTATCAGACCCGGTGATGTCGAAATCGTAAGCGCCACAGGCGCGGGAGATGCTTTTTCGGCAGCAATAATAATGGGGTTTGCAGGCGGTATTGATACTGCCGAAACAGCAAAGCTTGGAATGGCAGCGGCAGCCTTTGCTATGAAAAGCAGCACAGCCGTAAACAAAAATATATGTATGGAGGGAATCAGATGTTTAGCGAATATTTAGATGTAAATCCTGTAGTTAAAGAAGCAATAGAGCAGGGCAGGCCTGTAGTTGCGCTTGAATCAACAATAATATCTCATGGTATGCCTTATCCTGACAACGTTAAGACAGCCGTAGCAGTTGAGGACGCTATCAGACAGGAGGGAGCAGTCCCTGCAACAATCGGAATTATACAGGGAAGAATCAAAGTCGGACTGACAAATGATGATATAGAGTACCTTGCAAAAGCGGAAAATGTAATGAAAGTAAGCAGAAGAGATTATCCGTTTGTAATTGCAGGCAAAAGAGACGGAGCAACAACTGTAGCGGGCACTATGATAGCAGCCAAAATGGCAGGCATTAAGCTGTTTGTAACAGGCGGCATAGGCGGCGTTCACAGAGGCGCAGGCGAAAGCTTTGACATATCGGCTGACCTTGAGGAACTCAAGAACACAGACGTTGCGGTAGTATGCGCAGGCGTTAAATCAATCCTTGACATAGGAGCAACACTTGAGTATCTTGAAACAGCAGGCGTGCCTGTTATTTCATACGGCGCAGAGGAATTCCCTGCATTCTACAGTAGAAGAAGCGGCTTCAAATCAGAATACTCAATGGACGATCCTGAAGCAATAGGAGAAGCTATCTCACTCAAGAGCGAACTGGGACTTAAAGGCTCGGTTCTGATAGGCTGCCCTATTCCTGAGGCTGACGAAATACCTTACGAAAAAATGGACAAGGTTATATGTGAAGCCCTTGCAGAATGCAGCGAGCAGCAAATCACAGGCAAGAGAATTACGCCGTTTCTGCTAAACAGAGTCAAAGAACTCACAGAGGGCAGAAGCCTTGAGGCAAACATCAGGCTGGTTATCAATAACGCTCATATCGGCGCAAGAATAGCAAAATATATAAAATAGTTGTGAATTACAGTAATCGGGCAGTCTTTTCAGGACTGCCCGATTTGCATTAGACACATATCTGTGATATAATTATTCAGTTATAAATTTTTATGGAAAGAGTGTTTAATTAATGGACAGACAAAAGATTATAAACATAGCGGTTATTGCTCACGTAGATGCAGGCAAGTCAACTTTGGTAGACGCATTCTTAAACCAGAGTGGAGTGTTCAGAGCCAATGAAGAGGTCGTTGACTGCGTAATGGACTCCGATGACATCGAAAGAGAAAGAGGCATTACAATCTACTCCAAAAACTGCTCTGTAATGTACAACGATGTAAAAATAAATATAGTTGATACACCGGGTCACGCCGACTTCTCCTCAGAGGTTGAGCGTATAATGAAAACCGTTGATACGGTTATACTTCTGGTGGACTCATCAGAGGGTCCTATGCCTCAGACAAGATTTGTACTCAAAAAATCTCTGGAGCAGGGCATCAACCCGATTCTGCTTATCAACAAAATAGACAAAAGAGATGCCAGAATTGACGAGGTTGTCGATATGGTATACGAGCTGTTTATGGACCTTGAAGCAAATGACAAACAGCTTGACTTCCCTATTCTGTACGGAATAGCAAGACAGGGCATAGTAGTAAGAGATCCTGCGGAAGCGGAGAATATCAACGTGCAGGCGGGAGACAACAAGGTAAGAAAGAACACAGCAGGCGGACAGGGAGGACTCAGCATAAAACCGCTGTTTGAAACAATCCTTGAGCACTGCGACATATATCCCGACAGAACTGCAGAGCCTCTGCAGCTTCAGGTTTCAACACTGGGATACGACGACTATATAGGCAGACTTGGTATCGGCCGAATTACAAGAGGCGTCATAAAAGAAGGACAGACTGTTGCAGTTACCAAAGACGACGGCACAGTTAAAAACTGCAAGGTAAATCAGGTGTTTACATACAGAGGCCTCAAGAGAACTGCGGTAAAAGAAGCGCAGGCGGGAGATATCGCTGTAATATCAGGTATATCTGATATTTCCATAGGTGAAACAATATGCGACCCTGATCACCCTGATGCAATGGATATGATTAAAATCGAAGAGCCTACACTTTCGATGAACTTCATGGTAAACAAATCACCGTTTGCAGGCAAATCGGGCAAATACGTGACATCAAGACATATCAAAGAAAGACTCGAAAAAGAGCTTGAGGTAAATGTGGGACTTCTTGTAGAGCCTACAGACAGCACAGACAGCTTCAAGGTTTCGGGCAGAGGCGAGCTTCATCTTTCAATACTTATCGAAAATATGAGAAGAGAGGGATATGAGCTTGCAGTATCAAAGCCTGAGGTTATACTCAGGAGAGGTCTGAACAATGAACCGCTTGAGCCTATCGAGGAGGTTGTGGTTTCTGTTCCCGATGAATACGCCGGCTCCGTTATATCCAAACTCAATCTGAGAAAGGGTATAATGACACAGATGTCAGGTGAAAACGGATTTTCAAAGATAGAATATCTGGTACCGACAAGAGGGCTCCTCGGATACAGAACAGAATTCATAAACGATACCAGAGGCGAGGGCACAATGGTAAGACGCTTCGACTCATTTGGTGAATACAAGGGTGACATACCTCAGAGAATAAACGGCGTTGCCATAGCGCAGGAAGAAGGAGTTGCAACTCCTTATGCGCTGTTTAACATAGGTGAGAGAGTTCAGATGTTCATAGCGCCGGGAACCAGAGTCTACGAGGGTATGATAGTCGGTATGAACTCCAGAAACGAAGATATGGTGGTAAACCCATGCAAATCCAAAAAAGCCACAAATATGAGAGCTGCGGGAAGCGATGAGGCAATCAGACTTTCACCGCACAGAGAGTTTACTCTTGAAGAGGCTCTTGAATTTATCAATGACGACGAACTGGTTGAAATCACACCGGACGACATACGCCTGAGGAAAAAGCTGCTTCACGAAATCGAAAGAAGAAGAAGCGGCAGAGTTTATGAGGAAGTATAATGGATATATTGGATAAGGTGGCCGGCAGCTCATGGGCAGGCTGGGTAAATGCCCTGATTATACTGCTGGCGGGACTTCTGATTTTAAAAATAGTCATAGTCCTGATAAGAAAAATACTGTCAAAATCCACAATAGACGGCGCGCTGCATACGCTTGTAATCAATTCCGTCAAGGTTGCGGCTCTGATAGTCATAATTGTTTCGGTGCTTTCGGAGCTTGGAGTAAATACTTCGACATTTATTGCTGTAATAGGCGCTGCGGGCGCAGCCATTGCTCTTGCACTCAAGGACAGCCTTGCCAATGTGGCGGGCGGCATTATAATTCTTGTTACAAAGCCTTTCGGCAAGGGCGATTATGTAATGACCAACGATATCGAGGGTTCTGTAGAGGAAATTGATATACTGAATACCACCCTTAAGACTGTAGATAACAAGGTGGTATCCATACCAAACAGCAGCATATCAAACAGCGCCCTTATCAACTTCACAAGAACTGATGCCAGAAGAGTGGACCTGCGTATAGGGGTCAGCTATGATGCTGAGATAGACAGGGTAAAATCAGTCCTTGCCGAAGTGGCGGACGGCTGCAGCTTTGTAATGAAAGACAGAGGATACCGCATAGGCGTGGTTGAACATGGCGACAGCGCCGTAATATTTGATTTTCAGGTATGGACAAAACCGGAGAATTACTGGGACGTGAGATATTACCTCGGAGAGAAAGCCAAGGAAGCTCTCGATGAGGCGGGAATAGAGATACCGTATACTCATATAGATGTAATCGTTAAGAAATAAATTGCCAATTGTCAAAAAAGATTATATAATAGAGAAAATATATTTTTCGGGAGAACAAAGATGGACAACAAATCAAGCATAATCGGTTTTGTAATATACTTCTGGATATTTCAGATTTCAGCGTTTTTAATGATGAGACTGTTCGGGCTGGTTTCGGCAGAAAGCGATATCAAGCATGTACTTATACTGTTTGTAGTATTCGGACTTGCGTTTACAGGCTTTTACTTCATTAAAAGAAGCGGAGATGCCAAGAGGGCCAAAAGACAGGCTACGGCGCAGTACGACGTGGCTCATGCCAACAAAAAGAAAAAAAAGAAAAAGAGATAATTTACAAAAGGGTGGAGTTTCTGCCCTTTATCTATTTGGAGGGAGATTATGAACATACAGATATTCGGGACAAACAAATGCAACGATACCAAAAAGGCTGTAAGATATTTCAAGGAGAGAAAGATTAAATACCAGTTCATTGATATGAAACAAAAAGGCATGAGCAGAGGCGAGCTTGAGGGAGTAATCAGGGCTGTCGGAGGATTTGAAAACCTGCTGGATGAAAACTGCAGGGATAAGCAGGCTCTTGCTCTTGTCAGGTATATTTCTGACAGCAGCAGGGAGGAAACGCTCCTTGAAAACCAGCAGGTTATAAAAACACCTGTAGTCAGAAACGGCAGACAGGCTACAACAGGATATATGCCTGATGTGTGGAAAGAATGGGAGTAATATGGCGACAATAGAGCAGACCTTCAAAAGACTCGAAAAATCATCATTCAGAGCAGGCTTTCATCTTGACCGGAAAGACAAGGAATATGTCATAACAAAGGGAAGAGACAAGATAAGAGAGCATGCAGAGGACTTCATAAAAAAACGTCTTGCGCCTGCATATATTGCAAATGACGGCAGACAGACGCCTATGAGAGGGCACCCTGTGTTCAAGGCGCAGCACGCATGCGCCTGCTGCTGCAGAGGCTGCCTTGAAAAGTGGTATCATGTACCCAAAGGCGTAGAGCTTACAGAAGATCAGCAGAGGCGTATAGTGAATATGCTGATGGCGTGGATTGAAAAGGAAATGAAATAGCAGCATCAGAATAAACTCAGCAAAATTATTTATTGAACATCGGGCAAAAAAGCATATAATAGTATATGAGGGCAGTAGCGATACTGCTCTTTAATATGGCAGAGAAAAGAGATGACATTTTGGCAGAGAATTTTAAAATATGCATAGAAGCGGTAATACCTATGTTCATACTGCTTGCCATAGGCTTTATCGTAAGAAAAACAGGAATTGTAAACGACGCAGAGCTGAAAAAAATGAACAGACTCGCATTTGATGTGCTGTTTCCGTTTCTGATGTTTGCAAACATATACAACTCTCACATCAGAGAAATAGTAAACCTGCGCCTCATAATATTTACACTGGCGGCAATAGGAATCGTATATGCGACAGGTACTGCGGTCACACTCAAAATAGAAAAAAGCAACGCCTCAAGAGGCGCTATGATACAGGCTATATACAGGAGCAATTTCGTTATAATGGGGCTTCCCATAGCCACCAACATATACGGCCACGGCAACGTCGGCGTTACGGCTGTAATGATTGCAATAGTAGTACCACTTTACAACATACTGGCTGTGGCAACCCTTGAGGTATACAGAGACTCCAAAGTCAGAGTAGGCAGGCTGTTTGCAAATATTGCAAAAAACCCTCTGATTATAGGGGCAGCGGCAGGCATTTTATTTTCCGTTGCAGGCATTACACTGCCGGAGGTGGCAGCAGACACAGTAAACAGCATCAGCTCTACAGCAACTCCGATTGCACTGATGATACTGGGAGCGTCATTTGAGTTTGGCTCGGTTAAAGACTGCAGACGCAATCTCACAATAGTAGTATTGTCAAGGCTGGTTATTGTACCGGGAATTGTGCTTACAGCAGCGGCTCTGATGGGAATAGGCAACATTGAATTTGTAACACTTGTGGGAATATTTGCAGCGCCATGCGCAATATCCTCATTTACAATGGCGCAGCAGATGGACTCGGACGGAGTTTTAGCCGGAGCTTCGGTTATTTTCACCTCGGCCTTTGCGTGCGTTACAATGTTTCTGTGGCTGTTTATATTCAAAACGGCGGGGATTTTCTAGGAGGTCAGTATGATAATATCAACACAGTGCTATCTTGAGTCGGGTGAAAACCGGCTTATGCTTTACAGAAACAAAAAACAAAACGACCCTAACGCAGGCAAGTGGATTGCGGCAGGCGGCAAGCTGGAGCCGGGTGAAACCGTAGACGAATGCGCGGTAAGAGAGGTTATAGAGGAAACCGGCTTTAAAATGAACAGCTTCACCAAAAGAGCGGTGGTGCAGTTCATATCGGATACCTTTGACGATGAGGAAATGCACATATACACCTCAGATGACTTTCAGAAAATATGCGAGCCGGTGTCAGACGAGGGACAGTTTGAATGGATTCCCGTTTCCGAAATCTTTAATCTCAATCTGTGGGAGGGCGACAGACTGTTTTTAAAATATCTGATAGAATCAAGACCGTATTTTGAAATGAGACTTGAATACAGAGGCGATACCCTTGTGTACGCCTCACTTGACGGACAAAGCATAAATATATAGCTCAAAAATGCATTAAACCCGTGGCTCTGGCATATATATTATAAAAAATGTGCAGGGAGGGTAAGATGCTTAATACTGATGAGATAAGAAACAAAGAGGTTATAAACATATTTGACGGCAAAAGTCTGGGCTATGTCTGCGACATAGAGATAAATCTTCAGGCAGGCACCATTGACGGAATAGTGCTTCCGGGCAGCAGAGGTATATTCAACCTGTTTGGCAAAGGCGAAGAGGACATTGTAATCAGATGGTCTGATGTCAAAACGGTGGGAGAAGATGTGATACTTGTGGATGTAAAGGGCGCTTTTGGCTAAAATGCTTGCAAGAGGCACAATATGTGGGTATACTATAAGCTGAACTGAATAGAAATTTATTTAGGAGGAAACATAATATGAGATGCCCTTTTTGTGACAATCAGGAAACAAAAGTTATAGACTCAAGACCTACAGAAGACGGACACGCAATCAGACGCAGGAGAGAATGTGAACGCTGCAGCAGGAGATTTACCACATACGAAAAAGTCGAAGAAGTAATTCTGATGGTCGTAAAAAAAGACGGCTCCAGAGAGGCTTTCGACAGAAGAAAAATTATGAACGGAATTATCAAAGCCTGTGAAAAACGGCCTGTTACGGTTGCAACCATAGAGAATATGGTTGACCAGATCGAAAGAGGTCTTAACAATATGATGGAAAAAGAAATAGACAGCTCATTTATAGGGGAACTCATAATGGACCAGCTCAAAGATGTCGATCAGGTTGCATATGTGAGATTTGCCTCGGTATACAGACAGTTTACGGACGTGAACACATTTGTGGCTGAAATCGAAAAACTATTAGGAAAACAGAAGGGCAATTAATATGATCAGAATAGCAATAGACGGACCCGGAGGAGCAGGCAAAAGCACCATAGCAAAGCAGGTTGCCAAGGCTCTTGATATAGACTATATAGATACGGGAGCGATGTACAGAGCGGTAGGCTACAAGCTTATCAGAGACGATGTTGATATGTACGATAAGGACGCGCTTTTGGCAATGCTTGACGCCACGGACATAGACTTTTCGGGCGGGCGGACAATCCTTGACGGCGAGGACATAAGCGACAGGATAAGGACACAGGAAATATCCCGCAAAGCCTCGGAATGTTCAGCTCTTGCGCCTGTCAGAGCCAAGCTGGTGGAGCTTCAGAAAAAAATGGGAAGCACCAAAAGCGTTATAATGGACGGCAGAGATATAGGTACTGTGGTTCTAAAGGACGCAGAGCTCAAGATATACCTTACGGCTTCGGCAGAGGAGAGAGCTTCGAGAAGACACAGGGAGCTGCTTTTAAAAGGCGAGGATATATCATACGAGAAAGTCCTTGCAGACATGCAGGAGCGCGACTATAACGATATGCACCGGGAAATAACACCGCTTCGCAAGGCGGACGATGCGATAGAGCTTGATACTACAGGTATGAGTATAGACGAGGTTACAGAATATATATTAAGAAAGGTAAAATAGACTATGGCAACAGTAAAACCATTCAGAGCAGTAAGACCGCAGAAACAGTATGCGGACAAGGTTATTTCACTTCCCTACGACGTAATGAACAGAGAAGAAGCTGCCCAGATGGCAGAGGGAAACCCATACAGCTTTCTTCACATCTGCAGAGCTGAGATAGATCTGCCGCAGGCAGACCAGCACTCGCAGGAGGTATACGAAAAAGCAAGAGACAATATAGCGGATTTCAGGGCAAAGGGCATTTTCACACAGGAGGAGGCTCCTGCGCTTTATGTCTACAGAGAAATTATGGACGGCAGAGTGCAGACAGGCATATTCGGCTGTGTCAGCGTAGATGAATACAAAAACAACATCATCAAAAAACACGAACTTACAAGAGTCGAAAAGGAAATAGACAGAATTAATCATTTTGACGTATGCAACGCCAATACAGAGCCTGTATTTCTGACCTACAGAGATGACAAGCGCATCAGAGTCATAGTTGAGGGCTGGGCGGAGCACCACGAGCCTGAATACGATATTACAGCGGCAGACGGCATCAGACATATACTGTGGCCTGTAACAGATGAAACTGTAATTGCTACACTTACGGGACTCTTTAAAGAAATCCCCGCGCTGTATATTGCAGACGGACATCACAGAAGCGCCTCGGCATTCAAAGTGGGTATGAAGCGCAGAGAAGAACACCCGGATTTCACAGGCGATGAGGAATTCAACTTCTTTATGGCGGCGATATTCCCTGACAGCGACCTGCATATATTCGACTACAACAGAGTCGTTAAGGACCTTAATGGGCTTGACTCCGAAAGCTTTCTCAAAAAAATCGCAGAAGCAGGCTTTGAGGTTGAAGAAAAGGGCGCTGATATATATGCGCCGGAGGCAAAGCATTTCTTTGGAATGTTCCTTGACGGCAAATGGTACAGGCTCAAAGCAACAGATCGCATAATACCTGACCATGTGATAGACTCGCTTGATGTTGCTGTACTTCAGAACAATCTGCTGGGACCTGTGCTTGGCATAGACGATCCGAGAACCAGCGACAGAATAGACTTCGTAGGAGGCATCAGAGGACTTTCAGAGCTTGAGAGAAGAGTAAATTCCGATATGAAAGTTGCATTTGCAGTATACCCTGTAAGCATTTCGGATCTTCTGGCAGTTTCAGATGCCGATATGATAATGCCGCCTAAATCAACATGGTTTGAACCAAAACTTGGAAGCGGACTTCTTATCCATATGCTATAAACATTATTGTATAACATGAGCCCCCGCAGTAAAAACTACTGCAGGGGTGTTTTTTATGAAAAAAAGAATCAGAATTTTAGCAGCCGCATTTTCCATATGCCTTGCTGCGCTGGCAGCCAGAGCCGAATATATACAGATTGAGGGTCATGAGGAGCTGGGAGAGGCGGCGAGAATGCAGCAGACGCTCAAAATAAACGGTACGGATACCAGAAGCATTATCTATGACAGAAACGGCGCAAGAATAACAGACACCTCAACAAACTATGTATATATCATTAAGAGAAGCAGGCTTGATATGAAAGCAAGACAGCTTCTTGAAGCGGCAGATGCGGTCGAGGGCGACAAAACAAACGACACCTACGCCATATATCATACCGAAAATAAAAACCGCAGCATAAGAGAACTTCTTGAAAAAAACTGCAACGCATATGTTATAGAAGCGGGAAGCAGATACAGTCTGAATCAGCCCGCAGCGCATCTTCTGGGATATCTCAGCGGAGATACGGGAGCGGCAGGTCTTGAGAAAAGATATCAGAGCAGGCTTTACAGCGCAGGCAACAGCACCTTTGTATATACAGATGGCGAGGGCAATATACTTAAAGGCGAAAGTCCGTATGTATCCTATGCGGAAAACGCCTTTCTTACAACCATAGATCTTCAGATACAGAAAACAGCGGAAAAAATCCTGAAAAACTGTGAATACAATTCCGCAGCCGTTGTACTCGAAACAAAGACCGGCAACATACTTGCAATGGCAAGCACTCCTACCTACAGCCCGCAGCAGATAGAAAAAATTCTGGGAAGCAATAGCGGCTGTCTCATAAACAAGGCGCTGCAGGGCTATCCTCCGGGCTCGGTATTCAAAATAGTGACTGCCGCTGCAGCGCTAAAGGCGGGAGCAGATACAGAGGAACTGAAATTTGACTGCAGCGGCGAGGAACGCTTTGGAGATATTAAGATAAAATGCACCGCAGCCCACGGAGAGCTTGATCTTACGGAGGCTTTTGCGAAATCCTGCAACTGCGCGTTTATACAGCTTGCGCAGAATACAGGCTATGAAGCCATAAAAAATATGGCTCAGAAAATGGGCATGGGAACCAAAGCTTTAGGATTTAAAGAGGAATCGGCAGGCCGGATAACCACCGAGCAGGAAGCGGCCGGCGCAGGTATTGCCAATATGGCAATCGGGCAGGGTACTCTGCTTGCAACTCCGCTTCAGGCGGCGCGGATAACAAATATAATTGCAAACGGCGGGATTGACACAGGTATCCATATAATAAGTGAAAAACAAAAAAGCAGGCGTGTTGTTTCGGAAAAAACAGCAGGAGAAATAACAGAAATGATGAAAGCAGTAACCGAATACGGTACGGGAGCCGGCAGCAGTACGCCTATGTGCGCAGGCAAGACAGGCTCCGCAGAGGCAGGCAGCATGATACACGGCTGGTTTACGGGATTTTTCCCTTATGATGAGCCTGAATATACAATTACCGTCTT
>CAKQOW010000060.1 GCA_934256595.1 uncultured Clostridia bacterium | reverse complement strand
GACACAAGAGCTAAGTGCCGGATAGGAACGGCAAAATTTTTTACACTTCTATTACTTCTTTATCGCACATCAGTAAAAACTGCAGGATTTAAACCTTATGGATTGCTTTCTGTTTAGTGAAGTAATTGAGAGCGCAGAGGCATATAAGATAATTCTTGAAATTATCCTTGAAAGAGAAATCAACTTTAAAGGGGAACCCATTGCGGAGAATGAGAAACGAAAGGAGCTTCTGGGCAAAATAGCAAGGCTTGATGTATGCGCCATAGGTGATGACAACAGAGTTTATAACGCCGAGGTGCAGAAAGAAAACGAAAATAATATGCATAAAAGAATGCGTTATTACGGCGCATTAATGACAAGCAAGCTGCTACCTGAGGGAACCATAGACTATAACAGGTTAAGCGATTTGTGCATGATAGTGATAGCAGGCTTTGATATGGGCGGAGAGGGCAGATACCGCTATACAGTGTGCAGAATGTATGAGGGCTATCCTGACAAAGAGGTATATGACGGAGAGGTAATCATATATCTTAACACCAAAGGTAAAGACCTTGAGGGAGTAAGCAGTGAGCTTATAGCTATGCTTGAATATTTTGAGGAAACAACCGATGATGTGGCATTGTCATCAGGATATGAGAGGATAATCAGGCTTAATGAGATAGTATCTTCCATTAAGGCAAGTGATGAGATTGGAGTGAAGTATATGAACGCATATGAGGAAAGAATGCACGATATACAGGAAGCCAGAGAGCAGGGCGAAAAGACAGGCGAAGAACGTGGCAGAACTGAAGGCCTTGAAGCCGGAATTGCTCAGGGCGAGGCTTCAAAAGCACTGGAGATGGCGAAAGCCATGAAAATTAAGAATTATCCTGATGATGAAATAGCGGAACTTACGGGACTGTCTCCAAATGATATAAAAGCATTATAGAGGATATTTAATTAGGGAGCGTTACACAAAGAAACAACTGCTGACAAGGTATTGTCATCAGGATATGAGAGGATAATAAGACTTAATGAGATAGTAGCGTTGGTCCTGTGTTTCAGGTATTATTGTTTCAGAGAAGTTAGTATAGGTATTATATAAGCAATCAGCTGTGCAGGCCGGTTGCTTTTTTGCAGACATTTTTCAATTTACCTGTCACCTTCAGGTTTAATTTCCTATCATACTAGTGGTAATGTATGCAGATATGCAGTAAAACTGGTGCAAAGATGGTGCAATGCAGAGTTAGTGGTTGACGTGTACTATTACAAGCAGTACAATAAGCACGAAATTTATTGATATGGAGGACAAACAGATACTATGAAAGAGATTTTAAAAGGAAAGCTGATTGTGGTTGTGGCAGTATTCCTTGCAGTGTGTATAGTGGCAAGCACAGCAATGAGTGTATTCTCGCTTGCGTCAATAGGCAAGGTTAAAAATGAGGTTGCATCAATAAACGGCAATACAGAAGATGTAAACAGAGAAAATGACGTCACCATAATGGGTGAATATACTGTTGAATCTACAGAGAAGATATCAGATGCCTACAAAAAAGGCAGCGATGCGGGACTTGGCGACAAAGACAAAGAAACGCTCAAGATGGCATCAGATGTACTCAATGAGATAATAACCGATGATATGTCGGATTACGACAAGGAAAAGACCGTATATGACTGGCTTGTTAAAAACATAGGTCAGGACAAGGGTCTGCTTACGGTAATACCAAGCTCAGGCAAGGACAGCGACAATCCTTACGGAGTTTTAAAATATCATGACGCTGTATGCGTAGGCTATGCGACTACCTTCAGACTGTTTATGCAGATGATGGATATAGACTGTATGGTTGTACATAATACAGAGATGTATCATACATGGAATCTTGTAAAACTTGACGGCAAATGGTACCATACAGATGTATACTCGGATGCAGAAACAGGCAATTATGCGAACTTCAATATGAATGATGATATCGCTTCGGCAGGACACGACTGGAATATGGATTTCTTCCCTGCGGCAGACGGAACTAAATACTGCTATGTATTTATGAACAAGGCAGAGGCAAAAGATATATTCGGTATCCCTGAAGCAGTCAAGAAGCAGCTTGATGAGCAGAAATACGTATTTGCAATCGGATTTGAGAAACAGCCTGCGGATGATGATGCGGCGACTGTAAATACGATTATGAACAGTCTGTCAGATCGAATAAGCGTGGATTACACAGATACATATCTTGACTGGAACTGGTTCAGAGATGATAACGGCAAATATATTCTTCGTGTTGTTATCAACACTCCTGCAGAGTCAGACAGTGATATTTCACAGGAAACGGCAGAAAAAATCGGCAGGAGTATTGGCAAGGCTTTCGGTGACAGTGACAGCTGGCCTGTAACATACAATTCCTCAGCTTCAGAGATAAACGGCGAGGAAGCCATCAAAGACAAGATAAATAATGCTAAATAGGGGTAATAACATATGAAAAACAAAATTAAAGCAGGTTTACTGGCAGTGTGTATGCTTGCGGCAGTATTTGCCGCAGGCTGCGGCGGCAGCAGCGATACTGTCAGTATGTATGATTTGAGAACTGCCATGGAGGCTGCAGACGATACTCTGGGCGAAATGCTTTCGGCAGACAGCAATGAAGAAGATGCGGAGGATCTGTTTGCATATATTTCTGATATGGATTACGGCAAGGTTGACAAATTCTTTGTATCATATTCAAACGAGGGAAGCGCAGACGAGATTGCAGTAATAGCCTTAAAGGACGCTTCCGATGCCTCGGCTGCCGAAAAATCGCTCAAGGATCATGTTCAGGACAGAATAAACGTGTTCTCACAGTATGCTCCCGAAGAGGTCAAAAAGGCAGAAAACGCAATAACCTTTAAAGACGGTAAATATGCGGTACTCATAATCTGCGACAAGCAGGACGAGGTTAAAAAAGCGTTTACGGATTTCATTAACAAATAACAGGAGGATTTATGGTATTCAGCAGTATAGTATTCATATTTATATTTCTTCCTGCTGTGATGATACTCTACAGAATTCTTCCGGAAAAACTGCGTAACGGCTTGCTCCTTGCAGCAAGCCTTATATTTTATGCGTGGGGAGAGCCTGTATATGTACTGCTTATGATGTTTTCAATAACCTTTAATTACTTTATGGGCAGGAGACTTGAGCAGACAGACAGGAGAAACCTGATACTTGCCGTATGCGTTATAGTGAATATCGGTATGCTCTGCTTTTTTAAATACACCGATTTTGCCATAGAAAATCTCAACAGGATTTCAGGAATTAATATAGACACTCTTAAACTGGCGCTTCCTATAGGTATATCCTTTTATACCTTTCAGGTGCTGTCGTACATAATAGATGTCTACAGAGGGACTGTAAAGGTGCAGAGAAACATTATCGACTTCGGTATGTATATAACCTTTTTCCCTCAGCTTATAGCGGGGCCTATAGTCAGATATCAGGACATAGAGAACCAGCTTAAAGGCAGGACTCTGAACTACGATATGATATCAGACGGAATTGTAAGATTTGCCGCAGGGCTTGGCAAAAAGGTGCTGATAGCAAACCAGTGCGGTCTGCTGTGGGATGAGATATATTCCTACGGCGGCAATATACCGGCGCTTATGGCATGGACGGGTGTTCTGGCTTTCACATTCCAGATTTACTATGACTTTTCGGGATATTCGGATATGGCGATAGGCCTGGGTAAAATATTCGGGTTTACATTTCCCGAAAACTTCAGATATCCCTATGAGTCAAGAAGCATTACGGAATTCTGGAGAAGATGGCATATTACTCTCGGTGTATGGTTTAGAGAATATCTTTATATACCTCTAGGCGGAAACCGCAAAGGCACAGCCCGTCAGATTTTAAACCTTGTAATTGTATGGTTCCTTACGGGGCTGTGGCACGGCGCAGGCTGGAACTTCATAATATGGGGACTTTACTATTTCGTCCTTATAGCGGCAGAAAAACTGTTTCTCGGACGCATACTCGAAAGGCTTCCGAGGGCGCTGTCACATATATATGCTCTGTTGTTTATAGTTATAGGCTGGGCTGTGTTTGCATGCGATGATATATCGGTTCTCGGTCCTTATCTTAAATCAATGATAGGACTTGGTGCAGGCGCAAGCTCTCCTATGAGCATCTACTATCTGCAGACCTACGGAGTGCTGCTTGCCGCAGCGGCGTTTGGATCGGTGCATGCAGTCAGGGATATTCCGGCAAGGCTTTTGAAAAACGAAAAGGCTTTGGATGCCGCAAGGTTCATATTTGCATTTGTGATGCTGGCGGCAGCCACCGCCTTTATAATCGGGGACAGCTATAATCCGTTCCTGTATTTCAGATTTTAAGAGGGGAGGCTAAGCTATGAAAAGATTATTCATATATATTTTTACGGCCTGTCTGATTGCGGGAGGAATATCAGTATTTGCAGGGGCAGACAGAAGCTTTTCCGAAAACGAAAACAGATATCTTACAAAGCTTTCAGATGTTGTTTCGGCAGATATATTATCGGGAGAATTTCAGCAGCAGCTTATGAGCTACACCAGTGATCAGATACCGGGCAGAGACATGCTTACAGCCTCGGCAACAGCAGTCAAAAAAGCATCGGGCAGAAAAGACATAGGCGGAGCGTACATAGGCAGAGACGGCTTCTATTTTGACAAGAAGCTTGACAAGGATATAAATTTTAAAAGGTATGAGAGAAACCTGAAAAAGATTGAGAATATCGCGCTTAAATACAGCGACAAAAGAGTTACGGCAATGCTTGTTCCGGAAAGCGGCATCATATACAGCGGAAAGCTTCCCGAAAACGCGCAGCTATTTGACGATAATGCAATGTATGATACGGCAGGCAGACTTCTCAAAAACTGCCGGGTTATAGACCTGAGAGATACATTAAGCAGCAAAAAAGGGGATTTATTATATTACAGAACAGATCATCACTGGACTATTGACGGAGCATATGCGGGATATGAAGCATTTACAGGCAAAAAATGCTCATATGATACGAGGGAAGTCTGCAATGATTTTCTCGGGACACTTTATTCCAAGGTTCTTGATAAAAGCGCAGTGAAAGAAGTATCGGAGGGCGGCTCCTTTGATACAGTTAAAATTCCTGTGCTGACAGGAAAGGTACAGGTTACGGCAGACGGCAGGTATATCGGCATGTTTGATATGAACGCCCTGAAAGAAAAGGATAAATACAGGGTATTCTTTGGAGGAAACTATGGAATAACCGATATAAAGAGCGGCAGCAATGACAAAAAAATTGTTGTTGTCAAGGATTCATTTGCAAACTGCTTCGTACCGCTTCTGACAGAGGACTATGGGGAAATAGTTATGATTGACATGAGATATTTCTCGGGAAATATAGATATGATAGCAGGTGATGCAGATGAGATACTGTTTCTTTATGAGCTTTCAAACTTTGCAGGAGACAGCAATATAGCGAAGCTGGGAATGTAAATATTAAAGGGCATAAGGCCGGAAGTGCTTTATGTCCTTTTTGAAACCTGTAAGTTTCACAGTAATGCTGCGATCAGGATACTGAGCGATTCCGTCTATACTGAATTATAATAGTCGGGGGGACAGTTTTTTCGGCGGCTTCAAGCATAGCTTCTGTAAGAGGCTACAGAGCCTTGTCCCCTTGCCTGTAGAGTATTTCTCTCGGAATTGCTTCGCTGTCAGGTCTTCTAATAAATTCATCGTTTTCAGTTATTGTGTAGTCATCGAAGGCGGCGGAGAATCTGCCGTCATCAAGCAGTCTTACAGTTACAGCCTTAGTCAGTGTTTTGCCGTTTTCGAAGGTTATTTCCATAACTATGATATCGTTTCGCAGGTTTTCAGGCAGGCCTGTAATTGTGCTGCTGTCGTTATCGGTCAGTTCTCTGATAGTATTCTCAGGGACCCAGTCTATGAGCAGGGAATTGTATTCTTTTTTATTCTTGCCGTATATGACGGTGAAATTCCGAGCCTCTCCGTATTCGTCACGTTTTTGTGTCCAGTCCCTGAAATCAATAAACTGATTTTTACAGGAAAACCTGATACTTTTTATATTCTCTCCCGACAGATAAAACATCAGAGGGTGGCCTGTCATTTCTCCCGTATCATCTATAGTCCCCGTACTTATAACTGCCTCGGCGGGCGTGATTTCGCTGCCTGTTTCGTATTCACAGGCAGTAACCGTCATATCAGGTATACTAAAAAAGAAAACAGCGCTGCCTGCAAGAAGAATTATGGCAACAGCCGCTGCAAGAGCTGATTTTCTGCAGCGTACAGGTACGCTTTTTCCTGCTGCTGCGGCATAGGTTTCAGCCTCCAGAATATGCCTGTCGCTGATTTTGCCTACTGCGTCTGAGATAGTTTCTCGTTTCATATTACATACCCCTCTTTCTCCAGATATTTTCTGAGCTTTTTCCTTATACGTGACAGTCTGACTGCCGCAGTTCCCGCCCGGATATTGAAATTTTCCGCAATGTCTGAAATGCTGTCTGCATACCAGTAGCGCCGCACAAACATAATTCGCTCCGTACCGGTCAAAGTATCCAGAAAAGAATCCAGCAGACCTGCAAGCTCATTTGCAGAAACACTGTCTTCAACAGACGCAGGTGATGACAGGCATAATTCAAGCTCATCAAGCGCAGAACTGTAAAAGCTGTTTCGTTTGGCGGCAGTGTTGCTGTGATATTTCATAATTGAAATATTGCGTACAATACGGCATATGTATGCCTGCAGCGGATCCGGCTTTGCGGGAGGTATGGAATTCCATGCTCCTAGATATGTGTCATTTACGCATTCCTCCGCATCAGAAGTGTTACTCAGGATGTTCTTTGCGATCTTAAGGCACAGCTTGCCATACTTTGATGCAAGCTCCGAAATCGCCTGCTCAGAGCGTGCAAAGAACAGCTCAATTATTTTACTATCGTCCAATTCTGTAATCCTCCTTTCAACTGTTTACTATGGATAAAGAGCAGGATATTACATAAAAATTTTCTGTTTAGATTATACTCTCAATAACTGCAATATGTAAATACCGTAACCCCGATGTCATGCGAGCTGTTGACGATGTACAGGGGATAATGCAGATTGACATACAAAAAGAAGCCTAAGAAAAATACAGAAAAATTATATGCATAAAAAAGAGTTACCAAGATGTCTTTGAGTTAGGGACAAAGACTCAAAGTGGAATGTTGTGGAGATTTAAATAGCAACGTAATTATGGGCTAGTTATCCCACCAAAAAGTTTGGATACCCATTAAAATACCCGGTGAGCACTAGGCCTTGCCGGGTATTTCAGGTTTTACATATACTGTTCTGTTATTAGTGAATATAACCATGCCGGGCTTCGCGCCACTTGGTTTTTTGACGTATTTTACAGGTACATAATCTACAGGAACCTGCTCTGAATTTCTGGCTTTGCTGTGATATGCCGCAATGGCCGCCGCCTCGAATATGCTCTTTTCGTCCATCTCTTTTCCCTCGGTAAACACGATGACGTGAGAACCGGGGATATCCTTGGTATGAAGCCATAAATCGGTTTTTCCTGCCATTTTTAATGTCAGAGTATCATTCTCCGTATTATTTCGTCCTACGAGGATTTTAAAGCCCTCTGATGACATATATTCAATAGGGGAGGCTTTCTGTTTTTTCTGGACGGGATTGTTCTTTCTGCGTTTCAGATAACCCTCGGCTGTAAGCTCTGTACGCAGGGCTTCTATCGTATCTGCGCTGTCGGCGTTTTCAATATATGAAAGCACTGACTCAAGGTACTGTATATCCCTGTCGTTTTCTTCTATCTGCAGAGCCTTTTCTTTGACGGCGGTCTTTGACTTGCCGTACTTTTTAAAATATATCTGCGCATTCTTTGACGGCGAATACTTTATATCAAGAGGTATTGTCACAGTGCTTCCATCGTAATAATTGTCAACGGTAACAGACCTGTCGCCCGTCCTGCACTTGTGAAGATTTGCAGTCAGCAGCTCGCCGTACAGTCTAAGGTCCTCGGAATTTTCAGCCTTTAACAAATCCTCAGACAATCTTTGCTTTTTAAGGTAGAGCTTTTTCAGCTTCTGATCCACAGCTTTTAAAAGGTCATTTCCTTTCTGCTTGATTCTGTTGGAGGAAGCTCTGTGAGAATAGTAGTATTCCACTGCTTCGCTTACTGTAGTGAAATCCACTTTATTAAGGTTGTTTTCATAGGCTCTCAGAGGAAATGCAGCAAATTCCATAGGGGAGCCGTCCTCTTTAAGATATACGCAAGGGGAGAAATCCCCTGTATCAAGTCTTTGTATTATGCTTTCAAGGTTTTCCGATATATTGCCCTCAAGCTCATCAGCAATGGAGGGACTGATGCCGCCTATGCAGTCGAGAAGTCGTCTGCCCTCAAATGAACTGATATCCTCTGCTGTGACCTCTTTAAAAGGAATTTTGTCCTGCAGAGGCGGGTACTGATATATCATGCCCGGAAGCAGCTGTCTTACCCTGCTGGTATCAATGGAAATCCTTTTGATGCTGTCTATTATCTTGCCGGTGCTTTCATCTACAAGGGATATATTGCTGTGCTTGCCCATAATCTCGACAACCAGTTTTTTGTTTACGTTAAAACCAAGCTCGTCCATAGTTTCAATATATATTTCCGCTATTCGTTCAGAGCCCACCTGTTTTACATCTGTAATTCTGCCGCTTTGCAGGTGCTTGCGAAGCAGCATGCAGAAAGCCGACGGGTTTGCGGGATTGCTGTAGCTTTCAGACGACAGATATATCCCAGCGTGATTGCCCGAAGAAGATATATACAGCTTCAGCTTGCCTGATTTTGAATGTATGTTAAATACCAGCTCCTCTGCTTCCGGCTGGTATACCTTTTCGATTTTTCCTCCCTGCAGCATACGATTAAGCTCATAGGTTACCGCCGCAGTCATTATTCCGTCAAATGCCATAATCAATCTCCTGTCATATGTGATATAAATATTTTAACACAAGAGGTGAAATTATGGTATGATGTTTTTCACACTGAAGAAGCCCTAGCCCTGTTTGCGTAGAAAACAGAGGCAGGCCTTTTCGCCCAAAGAGCGAGAGTGATTTGCCGACGAAACGGACAGCAACGAACAACGTGAGTTGGAGCAAAGCGTTGCCTTTTGTCAGGATTGCCTGAAGCGAAGCGAAGCTGCAATCTACGGCGTGGTCAAAAGAACAAAGCAAAGGGCAGAGCTGATGAAAAACAGATACCTATTGAAGTTATTATGTGGTATAATTATTCAGTTATCATTAATTAAAAGAAAAACGGAGGACAGATTGAATGATAAAAAGTATGACAGGCTTTGGCAGAGGAGAATACTCTGACGGTAAAAGAAACATAATAGTTGAGATAAGAACGGTAAACCACAGATACAGCGATATTTCGGTAAGAATGCCGAGAAGATACACCTTTGCCGAGGAGAAGATAAAAGCGGCGATTAAGGAAACCGTAAACAGAGGCAAGATGGACGTTTCCGTAATAGTTGAAAACCTTACGGAAGATGATGTTACAGTAAAGCTCAACCTGCCGGTTGCAAAGCAGTATTACGACAATCTCAGACAGCTCAAGGATGAGTTTGATGTGACAGGCGATATATCGCTTCAGTTTCTTTCAACACTTCCCGATGTAATGAAGGCTGCGCCGGATATTGAAGACGAGGAGAAAGTAACAGCCTCCCTTATAGTTCCGGTTAAAACGGCCGTTGAAAATCTTGACAAAATGAGATGCATAGAGGGCGAGAAGCTGGCAGAGGACCTTGTGATGAGAGGTCATCTCATAGCGGATATGGTTTCGGAGATAGAAAAATACGCTCCGCAGGTTGCCGAAAGCTATATGACAAGACTCAAGGAGAAAATAACGGACCTTATAGGCAATTCCGCATCGTTTCCTGAGGACAGAATTCTTGCAGAGGCAGCTATATTTGCAGACAAGAGCAATATTACAGAGGAAATCGTAAGGCTCAAGAGCCATATCAGACAGCTTGAAGATATAATTTCGGGGAACAAGGGTGAGACCGTAGGCAAGAAGCTCGATTTTCTTGTGCAGGAAATGAACAGAGAGGCAAATACCATCGGCTCAAAAGCCAACTTCCTTGATATAACAAATACGGTGCTTGATATCAAGAGTGAAATCGAAAAAATCAGAGAACAGGTACAGAATATAGAATAATGCTTAGATTTAATGAGAATAACGAAGTGATACAGGAGCAGGAATACAGAGCTGTTCTTGTGGGACTTGAACTTAATAAGGATATATCCTATTCTATGCAGGAGCTTGCAGGACTCGCAGAGGCTGCAAATGTCGAGGTGGCGGGAGAGATGGTACAGCACCTTGAAAGACCCAACAAAGCTACATTTATAGGCAGCGGCAAGGTTGAGGAACTGGCTCTCATGTGTGAGAATATGGAGATTGATACTGTCATATTCAATGACGAGCTTTCGGGCATGCAGCTTAGAAATCTTGAAGAGGCTCTTGGAGTGCGTGTAATTGACAGAACCATACTTATACTTGATATATTTGCAGACCGCGCCCTGTCAAAGGAGGGCAGGCTGCAGGTGGAGTATGCCCAGCTTGCATACAGACTTCCAAGGCTCACAGGTTTTGGCAAGTCTCTGTCAAGACAGGCTGGAGGCATAGGCACCAGAGGTCCCGGAGAGAAGAAGCTTGAAACAGACAGAAGACATATTCAGAAAAGAATGGACGACATTCGCGCAGAGCTCAAAAAAGCAAAGGCTGTAAGAGCGACTCAGCGCGGCAGACGCGAAAAAAACAGCATACCTGTAGTTGCGCTGGTGGGGTATACAAACTCGGGCAAATCGGCGCTTATGAACAGGCTGCTTGGGAATATGGACAAAGAGGACAAATCCGTATTCGAAAAGGATATGCTGTTTGCAACCCTTGACACGTCACACCGCAAAATATCCTTTGATACAAATCAGGAATTCATACTTATAGATACCGTAGGATTTGTAAGCAGACTGCCGCATTCACTTGTGGAGGCTTTCAAGTCAACTCTTGAAGAAGTAAACTATGCGGATCTGCTTATACACGTTGTGGACAGCTCATATGAAGCCTGCGACTTTCATATTGAGGTGACAGATCAGGTATTAAAGGAAATCGGAGCAGGGGACAAAGAAAGAATAATAGCCTACAATAAATGCGATATAGCGGAAACGGAGCCTGTGTGCAGTGAGGGCTGCGACTGGCTGTGGATTTCGGCAAAACGCGGAGACAATATAGACGAGCTTACAGAGCTTATTAAAACAAAGATATTTTCAGACAGAGTAAGAGCCACGCTTCTGATACCTTTTGACAAGGGAGAGGTGGTTTCATATCTGTGCGGCAAAGCGACAGTATTTTCGATGGATTATACCGAAGAGGGCACTGTGCTTGATGCGGAAATGTCAAAAGAGGATTACAGCAGGTACAAAAGATATGATACTTTATAAGACGGTCGGAAAAGCGGCGCAGGCGGAGCAGATTATAGAAAAATCAAGATTTATAACTCATGTAAGACCTGTGACAAGCAGAGAGGAAGCTGACAGCTTCTTTGCAGAAATAAAAAAAGAATACAAGGACGCAACACATAATGTGCCTGCCATGGTTATAGGCGACAAATTCCAGATACAGTGGGCAAGCGATGACGGAGAGCCTCAGGGCACCTCCGGCGCGCCTATTGTGCAGATGCTTGTAAATGAGGAAATTACCAATGTAGCTCTTGTGGTAACCAGATATTTTGGCGGAGTCAAGCTGGGAACAGGCGGACTTGTCAGAGCATATACCTCCAGTGCAAGACTTGGAATTGACGCCGCAGGCGTATGCAATGTTACTCAGATGGCAGTTATGAATATAAAAATGGACTATTCTTTTTTGAGCAGACTGCAGAATTTTTCAGAAAAAGGACTGTTCAAAATAGAGGATATTATTTATGAGGATATGATTACGGCCTCCATATGCTGCGATGAGGATAAAAAAGAAGACACGAGATTGCTTATTGCCAATATGACAAGCGGAAAATTTGAGATTGCTTCTGAGGGTGATAAGCTTATAAACGTTGAAATTTAAACGTTTTTGAGCGATTAAAAATTATTAAAAAAAGTAAATATTTTTTGTCGAAAATTCATTGACACAGGGGTACCATTGTGGTAAGATAATGAAGTCGCTCAACGAGAGCACAAAACAAAATAGCAAATAAAAAACTTATAAAAAAGTGAAAAAACACTTGACATAAGGAACCAAATGCTGTATAGTTAGTAAATGTGTCGAGCAGATAAAATGCTTCGGGCGTATAGCTCAGCTGGGAGAGCACCTGCCTTACAAGCAGGGGGTCATAGGTTCGAGCCCTATTACGCCCACCAATTGCGGCCTGGTAGTTCAGTTGGTTAGAATGCCAGCCTGTCACGCTGGAGGTCGACGGTTCGAGCCCGTTCCAGGTCGCCAACTTTTTTAAAACAAGTAACCAACAAATTAAATAATATGCTGGTGTGGCTCAACGGTAGAGCAGCTGATTTGTAATCAGCAGGTTGGGGGTTCGATTCCCTCCACCAGCTCCAATAAAAAGAAAAAAATCTGCTGGACATTTACAAAAGTTATGGTATAATAGTCAGGCAGACAAAATTTCGAGGGATTCCCGAGTGGCCAAAGGGGGCGGACTGTAAATCCGTTAGCTGTGCTTTCGATGGTTCGAATCCATCTCCCTCGACCAATATGCGGAAGTGGCTCAGGGGTAGAGCATCGCCTTGCCAAGGCGAGGGTCGCGAGTTCGAATCTCGTCTTCCGCTCCAAACAAAAAGAGGAAGCGTAATGCTTCCTTAATTACGCGGGTGTAGTTCAATGGTAGAACTTCAGCCTTCCAAGCTGATAGCGTGAGTTCGATTCTCATCACCCGCTCCATTGAAAATGTGGGCTCATAGCTCAGCTGGATAGAGCAACGGCCTTCTAAGCCGTGTGTCTGGGGTTCGAATCCCTATGGGCTCACCAATTTTTTTAGAACTGAACGATGGGGTATAGCCAAGCGGTAAGGCAACGGACTTTGACTCCGTCATTCGTAGGTTCGAGTCCTGCTACCCCAGCCAGTATTTTAGGGATTTATATGACCCATTAGCTCAGTCGGCAGAGCACTTGACTTTTAATCAAGGTGTCCGGAGTTCGAATCTCCGATGGGTCACCAATTTTAATAAAACGTAGAACTCATATATGGAGAGGTGTCCGAGTGGTTTAAGGAGCCGGTCTTGAAAACCGGTGACTCCGTAAGGGGCCGTGGGTTCGAATCCCACCCTCTCCGCCATTTAAACAAAGTAAAAAGTAATCGGAAAAGCCTGGAGAAGTACTCAAGAGGCTGAAGAGGACGGTTTGCTAAACCGTTAGGGTTCGTATTAGGGCCGCATGGGTTCGAATCCCATCTTCTCCGCCACTTATAGGGGTATAGCTCAGTTGGTAGAGCAGTGGTCTCCAAAACCACGTGCCGTGGGTTCGAATCCTACTGCCCCTGCCAA